>DATHLW010000535.1:0-3455 GCA_035487675.1 Mucilaginibacter sp.
TTACCCTTTGCCATCATTGTAGGCATCCTGATCCTGACTTTTATTTTCCCTTCAGTTGAGTTCCACAATTCAGGTAATCCAAACTTTAATACCGGCGATATTGCATGGATGCTGATGTCGACCGCTTTGGTTTTGATCATGACGCCCGGGCTGGCTTTTTTCTACGGCGGTATGGTGAATAAAAAGAACGTGATATCCACTATGCTGCAAAGTGTTATTTGTATGGTGATCATTACCGTGATGTGGGGAATATTTGGTTTCAGCCTTGCTTTTGGTGATACTATTGGTGGTGTGATCGGTAATCCATCCACCTATTTTATGATGAAAGGGATGCTGGGCAATGCTACCTGGAAACTGGCTCCAACCATACCGTTGTTGCTGTTTGCCATGTACCAGTTAAAGTTTGCGATTATCACCCCCGCGTTGATTACTGGCGCTTTTGCCGAGCGTATCCGTTTTAACAGCTATATCATTTTCCTTTGCTTATTTTCTATTTTCATATTCTCGCCCCTGGCGCACGCCACCTGGCACCCCGATGGTATTCTATCAAAACTCGGCGTTCTTGATTTTGCCGGAGGAACAGTAGTACATATGTCTGCGGGATGGGCGGCTTTGGCATCAGCCTTATATCTTAAGCGTCGTAATGAAGCCAACCATGCACCTGCCCGCGTTACCTATGTGATCATCGGTACAGGTTTATTGTGGTTTGGCTGGTTTGGATTTAATGCGGGCTCGGCCTTCGGGGCAAATCATTTAGCGGTAAATGCGTTAGCTACAAGCACTACTGCATCAGCTGCGGCAGGTTTAACCTGGATATTTTTTGATATGCTGCTTGGCCGCAAGCCTTCAGCAATGGGCACATGTATAGGCGCAGTGGTGGGTTTGGTTGCTATTACACCTGCTGCGGGTTATGTTTCTGTACCACATTCGCTGGCAATTGGTATTATCTCGGCAATAGTAAGTAACCTGGTGGTAGAGTGGCGCACACGCACCTCCATAGATGATACACTGGACGTATTCCCATGCCATGGTGTGGGTGGTATGGTAGGAATGCTGTTAACCGGTGTATTTGCCCATCAGAATGTAAATCCTGCTAATACCACCGGTAATGGATTGTTTTTTGGCCAGACGCATTTGTTTTTTGTGCAATGTATAGCTCTTGTAGCGGCTTCTGTATTTTCCTTTTTCGGTTCTTTACTGCTGTTAAAGATCACCGATATGATATCACCGCTGCGTGTTTCTAAAGAAGAAGAAACTATAGGTTTGGATATCAGCCAGCACGGAGAGAAATTATAAAACATTCGTAGAGACGCGATGCATCGCGTCTCTATTTTATCCGTTTCAATTCGTAATGCTGCCCCTCATCATCGGCAATCGCTTTATCGAATTTTCCGTCCGGGCCTTTAACGAATTCAAAATCAGCTTCCATTATTCTTAAAAATAAATGATGGTCATTTTGTGTGTAAAAACGGGTTGGAGGCAAATGCACCTTTGCTGCTTCCCCCATCAATTTCCCGTTGACAAGTTTTAATGTGGCCGTATATTCCGGCCCTTCCCAAACACCCTCAAACTGTTTTAACTGTTCGGTGGATAACTTTGCAGTGCTGCGGTAAGGCACATAGCTTTCCCATTTGTACGGAATTGTAATGCCGGTCAATTTTTGGGTGAGTTCGGTAAATATACTTTCGCCGCTGGCGCTATTGCTCATGATGATCAAAGCCGTTTTTTGCTGTGGGACCGCGATCATGTAATGCACCCAACCAAAGCCATGGCCTTCTTTAAAGAAAGCCCTGCCGTATGGTGTTTTGAAAAGCCCCACGCCAAGTCCGTAAGATAATTCAATTGGTTTGTTGGCACTTGTCGTATCGGAAACATTTAATGAAAACATCTGGGTAGTTGAATTGATAGCAATTTGCGGCGAGAACATTTCATCCCAGAACTTTTCAGTTAAGCCTTTTTTGTTCATCAGTCCTGCTGCAAAACGGCTGTAATCCCCAATCGTAGTTTCCATTGACCCTGCTCCGTATGGCTGTTTGTAGCGATCTTTCTTTATCGTATCTTCCTCAATGCCATGACCGTTGGCATAATCTGTCTCAAACTGTGGCTGCCATACAAAGCTGGTACGGTTCATATGAAGCGGATTAAACACCTTTTCTTGTGCCAGGTCTTCCAGGTTACGATGGGTGATCGTTTCCACTACTAGCTGCAATAACATTAATCCCTCGCCTGAATAGGAGTAATGCGTTCCCGGGTTGAAATATATCTTCATTTTCTGATCGTCGCTCCTCCAATTCGGGAAACCAGTGCTATGATCCAGGCATTCGCGGGCTGTGATGAGTTTCCAGCGGTCATCGCCTGCCAGTTCTTTGTAATTATCATATTCAGGTATAGGTTTAGGCAGATAGGTATACAATGGTTTATCCAGATCGATTACCCCCTTCTGGGCCAGTTGTACTACGATATAAGCGAAAACTACTTTGGTTAATGATGCGGCATAAAAGCAGGTGGAGGTATCGTTCAGTTGATTCATTACCTTGTTTTTATAGCCATAGGTTTTGATGTAAGCAGGCTTGTTATCATTGATTACAGCAATACACAAACCCGTTACCACAGCGGTATCCATCAGTTTTTTCACGGTTTGATCGATGTAATCGGTGGTAATGGTACCGCCGTCGGGTTTTTTAATGATTTTTTGTTGCGCGAACAGAGGTTGAATGGTAATGCCCAGGAGCAGGATAAGGAAAGTTTTTTTCATGGTCGGGAATGGTTTTAGGAAGGGTATCGGTTTCTTAGAGAGTTGATTTTCAAAATGGTTTAATCGCCTCATCCTATTTATCAAAAGAAATTAAATAATAACTTTACCCTATCACATTCAATCCTAACTTATGAAAAAATATCTATTCTCTATTATCTTATCTGCCCAGTTTCTGAATACCTATGCGCAGCAAATGAGCGCAGATAGCGGTGTCTTTTTCCTTCATAAATTTGAACAGCATATCGGTAAGGAAACTTATCACATCATCAACAATAAAGACTCTAAAACCTATACATCAGACTTTAAGTTTGTCGACCGTGGTTCTCCTGTTCCATTAAAGACTGAACTAAGGATGAACCCTGTTCTGGAACCACTGGGCCTAAATATTAAAGGTAATGTAGCCCGCGGCGCAACGGTGAACGATACGATCAGCATGAGGGGGAATACCGCTCGTGTGAAAGTAGATGATTCTGTTTTTAATAAAAATATAAAGCCCCTTACTTTTCCTATTGCGGGTTATGCGCCGGTAATCGTTCAACAGGTTTTGATCCAGTACTGGAAAAAGCATCATGAACCGGCCAATATCAATACTTTGCCTACCGGATCGGTGCAGATAAAAAGAGATGGCTCGGATACGTTAACCTATAACGGCAAGCCATTGATCCTGGAAAGATATACTATCGGTGGATTGATATGGGGC
>DATHLW010000536.1:0-7408 GCA_035487675.1 Mucilaginibacter sp.
TGGTAAATAGTCATGTTTTTAGGACGATAACTTAAAACACCAAAAAACCTGCGGGAGCAAGCGGCGATATCAGGCATATTATGCATACAAAAAGCATGCGTGATTAGGGTAGCCCCTACAGGGCACCAATATTTCCCGTTCTTCGTATATCGCCCTGAAAAAAGCTTACAACAAAAAACCCTGCTTTCGGCAGGGTTTTTATATGGGTATTAGTTTAGTTAGTTTTAAATATCAAAAGAGAAATCATCTTCAGCAGCTTTAGCTACTTCGGGTGATTCGCTCATTTCGTAGCGTTTTTCTGTAACTTCCTGGTTGGCTTTGATGTATTCTACAGTGTCTTTGAGACCTTCTGCAAATTTTTCAAAATCTTCTTTGTATAAAAAGATCTTGTGTTTAATAAAAACACCATCTTCCAGGCGTTTTTTGCTTTCGGTAATAGTAATATAATAATCGTTTGAACGTGTCGCTTTTACATCGAAAAAATATGTCCTTTTGCCAGCTCTAACTTTTTTTGAGAATACTTCTTCCCGCTCTCTATTGTCAAAATCACCCATGTTAAAAAATTGTAATTAGTTTTTGATTGGCATAAATATAAATAAATTTTCAAAGTACAAGTATTAAAAACAATATTGTTATGTTTTTTTCAATCATTTGGGCTTATTTTTGTATAATAAGTTAATTATTCAGGCGTTTTCTTCTTCTTCCAGCAGTTGCTTTTCGTATAATTCAAAGTACACTTGCCTTTGCTGCATCAACTGATCGTGCGTTCCTTGCTCAACAATTTCGCCGTTATCTATCACTAATATTTTGTCAGCATTCTTTATGGTTGATATACGATGGGCTATGATAATGCTGGTTTTGCCCTGCATAATGTTACCAAGATTGCGTAGTATCTCCTCCTCGGTGCGGGTATCAACTGCCGAGAGGCAGTCGTCAAAAATCAATATCTGCGGATGCTTTACGATTGCCCTTGCAATTGACACACGCTGCTTTTGGCCGCCCGACAAAGTAACACCGCGTTCGCCGATCAATGTTTCAAAGCCTTTCTCCAGCTCCATAATATTACTGTAGACGGCGGCATCTTTCGCAGCCTGCTCTATCAAAGGCATATTTAAAGTATCCGCGCTAAAAGCAATGTTATTGGCGATGGTATCCGAAAACAGGAAAACCTCTTGTGGGACAAACCCTACCTGGGAACGATAATTTTCGAGATTCAGTTGCTGAACTGGTTGTTCATCTATCAAAATCCGGCCACCGGTCACATCATACATGCGCATGATCAGGTTGGCAATAGTTGATTTTCCCGACCCTGTGCGCCCGATCACAGCAATCATCTGTCCCGGTTCGGCAGTGAACGATACATTTTTTAAAGCATGTATACCTGTATCGGGGTAATAAAATGATACATTTTCAAAGGTGATCTTTCCTTTTACCGTATGTTGCGCAACGTTTGGCGATAATATCTCAGATTGTTCATGCAAAAACTCATTGATCCTTTTTTGCGAGGCTGCTGCCCGTTGTATTAAGGAGGTTACCCATCCTAATGACATTACCGGGAAAGTAAGCATGTTCAGGTACACAATAAACTCAGCGATATTACCTGCTGTAATATTTCCCTTCATTACCTCTACACCGCCTACGTACATGATAATTACATTACTTAATCCCACCAATAAAAGCATAGTCGGGAAAAACAGGGCCTGTACTTTCACCAATGCCATGGAGTGGGTTTTATAATTCTCGCTTTCTTCAGCAAAGCTTTGGCGTACCGATTCTTCACGTACATAGGATTTGATTACCCGGATACCCGAAAAATTTTCCTGTACAAAGCTGGACAGGGCCGATAAACGCTGTTGTATCTTTTCGCTGCGAAAGTTGATGATATTATTTACATAGTAAATAGTCACTACCAGCACAGGCAAAGGCATGATTGAAAATATGGTGAGCTTAACATCAACAGTCACCATAAAACATATAGCGATAATAAAAAGCGTGACAGTATTAATAGTATACATGATGCCCGGCCCCAGGTACATGCGTACACGGCTTACATCTTCAGTTACCCGGTTCATTAAGTCACCCGTATTGTGGCGGCGATAAAAAGCAAGAGATAATAGTTGGTAATGATTATAGATCTCGTTTTTCAGATCATACTCAATATGCCGGGACATCAGGATAATGGTTTGGCGCATCAAAAAGAGAAATAAACCTCTCAAAACAGCCAAAGCAAGCACCACACCTGCAAAAAGCAGCATGCTGTACCCAAATAAGTTGTAGATGATGGTCTGACGATTAAAATCAGCGAATAAATGGTATATCGAGATATTTTCAGCAACCAGGTCGAAGGCTATGCGGATAAGCGGCGCCGTCAATACCCCGAAAATATTGGATATAATCACAAACAGGACACCCGGTATAAGCCGCCAGCGGTATTTGTAAAAGAATTTATTCAGGTAAGCAAGACTCTTCATGGTTCTTTAGCAAAGGTAGGTTTTTTAAAGTTCATGGTTCATAGATCATGGTTCATAGATTGTCATTTAGTTCATGAATCAATTTATCCAGGCGCTTTTAAAACACTATGAACCATTAACTATCAACCATCAACTAAATTTAGTTTGTCACAATCAAAAAAACCTATACTTTTGTCGCATACCCTAATATATAGGTTACCGTCTAATGCCAGAGCAAAATACCAACGAATCCATATTTGGCCAAATGAATGCCTACGGCCACCAAAAAATTGTATTTTGTAGTGATCCGGATTCTGGCCTCAAGGCCATCATCGCTATTCACGATACTACTTTGGGCCCGGCTTTGGGTGGCACACGTATGTGGGCCTACAAAACCGAAGCAGATGCATTGAATGATGTGTTGCGCTTGTCAAAAAGCATGACCTACAAGGCTGCAGTAGCAGGCCTTAATCTTGGTGGCGGCAAAGCGGTAATTATTGGCGACTCGCGCAAGGATAAAACCGAAGCGCTGTTACGCAAATTTGGCCGTTTTATTAAGAATTTAAACGGCGAATTTATTACAGCTGAAGATGTAGGTACCAATCCGCGCGACATGGAGTTTATCCGAATGGAAACACAGCATGTGATGGGGGTACCCGAAAGTATCGGGGGCAGTGGCGATCCTTCTCCAATTACCGCTCAGGGCGTTTTTATGGGGATCAAGGCTGCGGTAAAGGAATTGTATGGCAACGATAGCCTGGCAGGCAGATCAGTAGTGGTACAGGGCATTGGCCATGTTGGTGAAAACCTGACCCGGTTGCTTCGCGATGAGAACGCTATGGTTTATGTAAGCGACATCAATGAAGAGCGTGCAGGCCAGGTAGCAAAAAAGTATGGAGCCAAAGCGGTAGCAAACAATACTATTTTTGATATGGATGCCGATATTTATTCTCCATGTGCTTTGGGTGCAACTATTAATGAACAAACCATAAATAAACTTAAATTTGCAATAATTGCAGGATCTGCAAACAATCAGCTCGAAGATGAGTATATTCATGGTAGGATGTTGCTGGAGAAGGGAATATTATTCGCTCCTGATTATGTGATTAATGCCGGTGGTGTGATCAATTGTTATTCGGAGTTGATGGGTTTCAGTAAAAAGCGTACCTTACAACTTACAGAAAATATTTACGAAGCAACGTGCAATGTGCTAAGATTATCAAAAGCAGAAAATATTTCGACTATTGAAGCAGCCAACAAAATTGCAGAAAAGCGCATAGCAGACATAAAAAAAGTAAAATCAACCTATTAATAATTACAATTAAATACAATACAGGACTCATCCTAAATCGTTCTTTACCACTATGTTAAACAGAAGACATCTACGTGTAAAAGTATTACAGGCATTATATGCCTACCACCAATCTGATAATAAGGAAGTAAAACAACACGAAAAGAACTTGCTCCAAAGTGTTGATATGGTATACGAAATGTATATCTGGATGCTTTCCCTGATCTCGGAAGTGGTGAACTACGCCGAAATCGACGCGGAGGAGCGTAAACATAAGCATTTACCTACTGCCGAAGATCTTAATCCCCAACTTAAAATTCTGACCAACAGGTTTATTCTCTCATTAGAGAAAAATGCTGAGTACCTTGCTGCCCTGAAAAAATATAAAGTATCCTGGACATTTGAGCCTGAGCTGGCAAAATCATTATTTATCATTCTTAAAAATTCACCTGAATACGCAGAATACCTGCAAAAAACAGGTGATACTATCCAGACTGACAAGGACATCATAAAATTTATCTTCAAAAAAGTGATCCTGAAGTCGCTTTTGGCTGAACAGGTTTTTGAGGATAAGTTTATTTTCTGGCCTGTTGACAGGGATGTATTGCAGGCATTGATCGCAAAAACGTTCAAAAATTTCTCCAGTGATGATTATAAACAAAATAAACTGGCGGAGGTAACCGGCAACTGGGCTGAAGACAGAGAATTTATCATCAACCTGTTCCAGCAAAGTATACGTTATGATGAAGAATACCAGGACATGATCGGTAAAAAGACACAGAATTGGGAGCCTGAACGTATTGCCATGATGGATACCTTGTTAATGAAAATGGCTATTGCTGAGTTTATTAACTTTACATCGATACCGGTTAAGGTGACTATAAACGAATACCTGGAGATATCCAAAGAGTTTAGTACACCTAAAAGTAATTCGTTTATAAATGGTATTTTAGATAAAATTTTATACGAATTGAAAGCCGATAACGTAATTAAGAAAGTAGGGCGCGGCTTAATTGAAGAATAACGTAAATTTGAACTGATAATTAGTACATAAACAATTAAAAATCAATGAAAAGTTTGTTTTTTGCACTCATAGCCGCAAGCATGCTGATAGTGGCTTGCAACTCAAATGGAAGTAATGTAACAGATAATGGTTCAACTACTGCAACTGCCGCCGATGGCCCGATGATGAAATTTGAAAAAGAAACGCATGATTTCGGAAAGATAAAATCAGGTGATAAGGTGACTTACGATTTTAAATTTACCAATACAGGCAAATCACCGTTGATCATTAAGGACGCTATCGCTTCATGCGGCTGTACCAAGCCTGAGTGGCCCACTGCGCCAATAAAACCAGGCGAAAGCGGTGCTATAAAAGTTACCTTTAATAGCGTGGGTAAAATGGGCTTGCAGGATAAGCAAATTACAATAACAGCCAACACTAAGCCAGCACAAAACCTGGTTCATTTGATTGGTGAAGTAACAACAAATTAAATTTTTTATATAAAAACATGATAGCAACAATTTTATTACAAGCCGGTGCTGGCGGATTAGGCGGTTTTGGTTCATTTGTTCCACTGGTATTGATCATAGTGGTATTTTATTTCTTTATGATCCGTCCGCAGGTCAAAAAGCAAAAGGACCAAAAAAAATACGTTGAAGAGCTTAAGAAGGGCGATAAAGTGATTACTACTGCCGGCATACACGGCAAAATTGTAGATGTAGCAGAAACTACCTTTTTGGTAGAAACTGAAGGTGGCCATAAAATACGTTTTGAAAAATCGGCTATATCTTTAGAGTCTTCAAAAGCATTAAATACTCCACCCGCAGTAGCGAAGTAAAGCTTGTAAGGTAAAGGGCAAAAGGTGAAAGGTAAAAGTTTGTAATAGCTTACTTTTCACCTTTCGCCTTTTTACTTTTTACCTTTAAAAAAATGGCATTTGTAAAATTATCGGCATCAGAGCGCCGGCGTGTGTCAGCATTCTTTACTTGCCTGGTGTTGGCAGCACTGGCCTGGGTTTTTACTACCCTCTCCAATTCCTATAATTTTACAGTAAAAGAGATACTAACGTATAAAAATGCCCCTCAAAAGCGTGCGTTCCATTCCTTGCAGCCCGACACTATCAATGCTACCATGCAGGGTACAGGCTGGGAAATGCTTTTCTCGAAAATGAATTACGAGAATAAGAAGATCACCGTTGATCTGCACACGCTTGAAAATAAGGATTTCATAGTTTTAAGCTCGCAATTGAAGGAAATAAATGACCGTAAGGAGTTTGATAATCAGATAATTAATTTTAATCCTGATACACTTTATTTTGATTTCTCGAACAGGGCTGTAAAAAGGGTGCCGATACGCCTTGTATCCAATATCAACTACCAGCAACAGTTTGCACAGTCAAATGATGTCATTATCAAACCATCATATGTTACTTTGAGCGGCCCGGGCAATGTGATCGATAAAATTCAATCATGGGATACAGATTCTCTTGCAGTAGATAGCGTAGATGAAACGGTAAGGACTAATATAGAATTACTGCCATCTAAAGAAGGCAATGTGAGCGTTTATCCCAAATCCGTGCAGGTAGTGGTACCTGTTGATGAGTTTACAGAGAAGGAGATTTCCATACCGGTAAAACTGATTAATAATCATGATTATTATAAGGTAAAGGTGTTTCCCCAAAAAGTAAAAGTGACGTTTACAACATCCTTGAACCGCTTTTCCGAAATAGATGAGGACCTTTTTGAAGCCTCAGCCGATCTGAATCTTTGGCAAAGTCATGGTTATACTACTTTGCCTGTCAGGCTTACGCGGCTGCCGGCCTATTGCAAAATAGTAAAGATCGAGCCACAGAACATTGATTTCATCGTGCGAAAATAGATGCTTAAAATAGGAATAACAGGTAACATCGGTAGCGGCAAGACTACAGTAAGCAAGATATTCGAAGTGCTGGATATCCCAGTATTTTATGCTGATGATGCCGCCAAAAAGGTGATGGTGGAAGATCCTATTCTGATCGATGCCTTAAAAAACGCATTTGGCAATGAATCTTATTTTGATGATGGCTCACTGAACAGGAAGCATATTGCATCTATTGTTTTTAGTAACGAGGCCGAGTTAACTAAATTAAATTCAATCGTCCATCCGGCAGTTTTCAGGGCTTTTGATAAATGGGTGTCTACTATAAAAAATACACCTTATGTAATGAAGGAAGCGGCCTTGTTATTTGAAAGCGCCTCGTACAAAATGTGCGATTACACTATTATGGTAACTGCGCCATTAGAATTACGCATTAACCGCGTAATACAGCGGGATAGTTTGACCCGCGCTGAAGTGGAAAGCCGCGAAGCAAAGCAGTTCTCTGAGGAAAAGAAAATCCAATTGGCCGATTTTATTATCCGTAATGATGATACAGAACTGGTGATCCCGCAGGTATTAGAATTGCACCAGAAGTTTTTAACTATTAGCAGTCATTAGTCATTTGTCACTAGTCATTAATATCATCTTTTCCCTAATGGCCAATGACTAATGACCAGTGACAAATGACCAATAATGATATTAGACGATTTCCTTTATCTTGATGCAAACGGCTTATACTGTAAGTACGGTCAATTTTACATTGATCCGCAACAGCCTGCAAAAATTGCAGTTATCTCTCATGCCCAT
>DATHLW010000537.1:0-6399 GCA_035487675.1 Mucilaginibacter sp.
GACGTTGTTTTCCAGGCCTCATCATTACTTGGAACCGAGCGCTTTTACTTTGAAATACTAAAAGAAAAGACGGATAAACTGGGTTTTGAACTTTATATGGTAAAAATTCCAGGGTTACTTGACAGGGAAAATGTTTATGAATACCCGGATGAAACGGAACAGTTCCTGTCATTTCAGATCGCTTTCCTTGACTGGATCAACTGGTCGCAGCAGTCCCCCGATCTGATCCATTGTCATGATCATCATACTGGCTTAGTGCCGTTTCTGCTTTATAACTCAAAATTATACGAGCGGCTTGCAAATACACCCACCATATTTACTATACACAACGGCCAATATCATGGGGCTTTCAGTTGGGCCAAACTCGCTCTATTGCCAGAGATCAACATGACCAAGATCGGGTTGATTGATTGGAACGGGGGCATTAACCCATTGGCTGCAGGTGTAAAATGCTGCTGGCGTTATACCACTGTATCACCCACTTACCTGGAAGAGCTCACCTACAACTCAAACGGCCTGGAATACCTGTTTTATTTAGAACGGGCAAAGGGCACAGGCATCCTGAATGGTATTGATACCGAAATATGGAACCCTAAAACGGATCCTATGATCGCGGAAAATTTTGTTTTGCGTCAACTGGCTTCCGGAAAGCAAAAAAATAAAGCGGCACTTTGCGAAAGGTTTGGATTATCCCCCGATAAACCACTGATCTCGTTTATCGGGCGGCTGGTTATTGAAAAAGGTGCCGACGTGCTGCCCGAGGCAATAAAAAATAGTATAGAAGCACATCCTGATGGCGTAAATTTTATTATATTAGGTGCAGGCGAAGCAAAAACCCAGGAAGAATTGCTCGTTTTGAGGGAGCTATTCCCGAATCAATACAATGTATTTATAGGATATGATGAAAACCTGGCCCATTTGGTTTATGCGGGATCTGATTTTCTGTTGATGCCTTCACGGGTAGAGCCCTGTGGCCTGAACCAGATGTATGCCATGCGATATGGTACTATACCTATGGTGAGGGTAACCGGAGGACTGAAAGACACCGTAATTGACTACGGCGACGAGGGCGGCTATGGCATTCGTTTTATGCAGGCCAGTGTAAGTGATATTGTGCATTCGGTAGGACGTGCAGTTGAAATATATGCTAATACAGCGCTTTTACAATTGCTGCGAAAAAGAATGATGGCACTCGATTTCTCATGGGATCGGTCGGCCAAAGAATACATTAATCTTTATGAAAGTTTAAATCCTGTTATATGACATCAAAAGTAATTTGCATCGTTTTGGGTGGTGGCCAGGGAAGCCGCCTTTCACCACTCACCGCAACCCGTTCAAAACCGGCCGTACCAATCGCCGGCAAATACAGACTGGTTGACATCCCGATCTCGAACTGCCTGCATTCGGGTATTGATAGGATTTTTGTTTTGACGCAATTTAACTCAGCGTCATTAAACAAGCACATCAAAAACACTTATCATTTCAGCAGCTTCAGCGAGGCTTTTGTTGATATTTTGGCGGCCGAGCAAACGCCGTCGAGCGTGTCATGGTTCCAGGGAACTGCCGATGCAGTGCGCCAAAGTTTGCATCACCTGGGCGTGCATGAATTTGATTATGTACTTATCCTTTCAGGCGACCAACTCTACCAGATGGATTTTACCGACATGCTCCATAATCATATTGAAAAAAGAGCGGATATCTCCATAGCGACCATACCAGTACACGCTAATGATGTACCGGGGTTTGGGATATTGCAAACGGATGAAAACAGCCTGATCACCCAATTTGTAGAAAAACCGAAGAAGGATTTTGAATACCTCAAGTCAGACGTAAGCGACGAAATGGTAAAACAAGGTCGTTTTTACCTGGCATCAATGGGTATTTACCTGTTCAACCGGAAAGTGCTGTATGATCTCCTGGAAGGCAATGACCGTACTGACTTTGGTAAAGAGATCATCCCGCAATCCATACCAAGCCATGTAGTTTCAAGCTACCAATACGAGGGCTACTGGACCGACATAGGAACTATTCCTTCATTCTTTGAAGCTAACCTTGGACTAACTGATGAAATACCACAGTTTAACTTGTTTGACAAGTATTACATATTTACAAGGGCACGTATGCTTCCGCCATCCAAGGTTTCGGGCACCCATCTCGAAAGGACCATTATTTCAGATGGCTGTATCATTAATGCGAGCCGTATATTTCGTTCGGTCATAGGTATTCGTACCCGTATTGGCTTTGATACTATTATTGAGAGTTGCTATGTAATGGGTAGTGATAATTACCAAACACTGGAACAGATCCAGGAATCCCGCATAAGCGACTCACCGATCATGGGCATAGGCGACAGATGTGTGATCAAAAATGCCATCATCGATAAAAACACCTATATCGGTAATGATGTAAAGATCAATTGCGGGAACAAAAAGTTGGAGGACGGAGATTATGGCACCCATACCGTGCAAGACGGTATAGTGGTAATAAAGAAGAGGGCAATAATTCCTAACGGGACAACCATTTAGTTACAGGTTGTTAAAAACAATTTGCAATTGAATTGTTACTCATTAGTAATTATTCAAACCAAAATTCTTTTTTACCATGAAAAAAATAATAGCAATGATCGCATTAGCAGCTATATGTTTTGGCACTGTTGCCGAAGCTGCTACTACGGTAAAGGCCGTACAGGATACGACCAAGAAAGATACTACCAAAATGAAGGTGAAGAAAAAAGGCACCAAAACCAAAGTGAAAACAAAAATGAAGGATACTACAAAAATGTAATCTTCAAAAAAATGGCTCACGGAATCCGTGAGCCATTTTTTATTAAATTCATTTGATAGAATATCTTTTTACAGCCCAATACTCTCCCCAATGGGAACTAATTTTAAATTCAGCCCGGCTTTTGTAAATTTCTCTGTCGTTTCTTGCTTGTTGATCCTGATAACCGGGAAAGTATCATAATGTACACCGATCACATTTTTGCAATTGATAAACCCGGTGGCCTTGATAGCATCCTCTGCCCCCATTGTATAATTATCCCCTACAGGTAAAATAGCCCAGTCCAGGTTTTCATCAGCCAGGAGCTTCATATCATATGTTAAAGCAGTATCGCCCGAATAATAAATCTTCTTTCCTTCCGCATAAATAACAAAGCCCGCCGGATTACCCCCATAAGAGCCATCAGGCATGCTGCTGGAGTGAATGGCACTCACCATTTTTACCCGGCCAAAATCGAAATTAAAGCCACCACCTATATTCATTCCATGCGCGTCAGGAATACCTTTGCCACCAAGCCAACTAGCAATTTCGGCAATGCAGATCACTTTGGCCCCGCTATTTTTCTGTATGGTGAACAAGTCAGCCACGTGGTCGCCATGCCCGTGTGAAAGCAGGATATAATCGGGCTTCAGACTATTCACATCAATGTGTTTAGCCAGTTCGTTTGGGCTGATAAAAGGGTCGAATAATAGTTTTTTGCCACCTGCCTCGATTTCGAATGCAGCATGGCCGTAAAAGGTGAATTTCATAGTTAAAGTATTTTGGAATTATTTGCCGAACATATTACCCAATCCGCCGAACATATCTTTTGTTAGCGCAGCCATTTCGCTTTGGCTCACATTTTCTGCCTGTACCAGTGCTTTGTTTACGGCTAACTGAAGAAGCTCTTCCAGTTCCTCTTTATCTGCAGTTTTCAAAAATTCTTCGTCTATAGCGATGGACTGGATCACTTTATTGCCATTTGCGGTAACCCTTATCTTTCCGCCTTCTGCTTCGCCGGATACAGTAATGCCGTCAAGGCGCTTTTTTACTTCGCCCGCTTTTTGCTGCGCTTCAAATAGTTTATCGAACATTTGTTTTAGTTAAGTGGTTGATTGAGTTAGATTAAGTTGACTAAGTTGTAAACATCAGATCGATTACAAAGTTGAAAAGATTTTCAATTATCACAATTAAAAACCAATCAACTTAATCAACCACTTAACTTAATCAACTAAAGAGACTAATCTTCCGCCGTATCTCCATTACCCTTATAGGCACCTTTGCGAATAACAGGCATGTCTTCCAGCTTGAAAAGCTCGTCCAAATGTAGTAAGCTTCCGTTAACCAGGTTGCCAAGCAATACAATTGTTACGTCGTTTTTCAGATCGCGCACATAAATATGCCTGAAACCGTGCCACCAGCCGGTGTGGTAAACTACTTTCTGGCCCGGAGCTTCAAATATCCTCCAGCCATAGCCGTAGTTAAAATGACCGCGTATCATTGGGTTGCGGTCGGTATATGCAGAGTCTTGAGTAGCTGGTTTAATTAACATTCCGGCCCTTAACGCCTGATCGAATAAATAAAGATCTCCTACTGTGCTATAGATGCCTTTGTCGCCTACCGGGCCATCCAAAAAGTTAGGGGCAACTGAATATCTCCAGCTATTACGGTCGTGGCCAACCACATCAACCGGTATTTTGTCATAAGCTGCTTTTGAATAAACAGCAGTGTGGGTCATGCCTGCAGGCTTGAATATGTTTTCCCTCATGTAATCAGCATAGCTCATTCCTGTCACTTTCTCAATAATAGAGCCCAGCACCATAAAGTTGGAGTTGTTGTACAAAAAGTGCTTATCCGGCTTACTGAATGGCGTCGGTTTATATTGAGCGATCATGTTCATCGCTTCAGTATTAGTAATGCCTTTGCGTTGGTTAATGTGTTGCTTGCGGTAAATATCATCGACAAAATAAACATAGTTCATCATCCCCGAACGGTGGGTGAGTAACAGCTTAATTGTAACCCCGTCATAAGGGAAATTAGGGAAGAACTCTTTTACATCCTGGTTTAGTTTTATTTTACCACGTTCAAGCAATTGCATGATGGCGGTCGAGGTCATTGTTTTGGTAACCGATGCCAATTGAAACTGAGAATTGATCTTCAGACTATCGCGTCTAAGATGATCGGCCCAACCCAGAGCATTTTCGTAAATTATCTTGCCATGTTTAGCAACCAGGATATCCCCGTTAAAGGCACTTTTTTGATGCAGTTTATGAAAAAACTCATCAATACGTTTATCCGCGTTTTTAGGGTTGTATTCTAAAAGTTTAGAAGGATTAAAGGGTTTACTGCTGTATGTAGGAGGTGCGGTAATTGCTGGGTTAGCTTTGTTATTGTTTCCGCAGGCCATTACTATTACCAGGGGTGCGGAGGTTATCAGGAGTCTTCTTATCACTAATCTCATAAATAATATTCTAAACACTTTAACGCCTGCGAAATTTGTAAATTATCGTCCGGTAAGAAATTAAAGTTTTAAACATTTTTATTGTTTTAGTTAATAACCTTTACATATTTTTAAATTATGAAACGATTATATAAAAATTTGATCCTTTTCAGTCTTACCGTAATCACTTTAAACGTTGCGGCACAGGATAAAGGTTCAGTCTCCGACCTGATCAAAGAAGGTGTTCATCTGAACGGCCAGGGTAAGTATGCAGAAGCCATAGATAAATACAACGAGGCTTTAAAACTTGACCCGGATAATGCGCAGGCTAATTATGAAATGGCCTTTACATTGTTAGTGTCAGGCAAAGGCAACGATGGGATTCCTTATGTGGAGAAAACAATAAAAGCGAATCCCAACCCGCCGCTAACCGCTGCATCATACGACCTGTTGGGCAGTATTTACGACCAGGGCCATGAAACCGCAAAAGCAATAGAGGCCTACAAAAACGGTATCCAGGTTAACCCAAAATATCAGCGCTTGTATTATAATTTGGGCCTCACCTATTTCAGGAACAAGCAATTTGCCGAGGCAGAAGCCAATGCCATCGAAGCGATAAAACTTGATCCGAAACATGGCGGCAGCCAGCGCATGTATGCTTTGGTTTGCTTTCACCAAAACAAACGGGTAAACGCCTTGATGGGGTTTTGCAGCTTCCTGTTGTTAGATCCCCAAAGCCCGCAGGCCGCTGAAGCGTTTGGCAATATCCAGCATATTTTGCAGGGAGGTGTGCTTAAAGATGGCACCGGCCGAAACACCATTATTTTGTCCCCAAAAGGTAGCCAGGAAAATGAGGCGTTGAACCTGAGCATATCTATGGCTGCTTTATCCGGCCAAAAGAAAAAATTGACAGGAATGGATTTGCTGGAGTATGAATTGAAAGGCATTTTCACTATTGCGGGAGAACCATCCGGAGAGAAAACTGAGAAGGATTTTTATGATAAATTCTTTGCCGGCTATTTCTACAAACTGGCGAAAAGCGATAATATGCCCGCCTTTACCCGGCTAGTTAGCCTGAGTGGCAATAAAGAGGTTAATACAAAATGGATAAGTGAGAATGATAAACTGGTAAAAGACCTTGATAAATGGGTAGCGACAACCGATAGAAGTTTTTAACTTAGATGGAGATTTACGAAGTT
>DATHLW010000538.1:0-9370 GCA_035487675.1 Mucilaginibacter sp.
ATCCGCATCCTTTAACTCTTCAAAACCAACTCTTGTAAGTTCCTCCCTCATAGGGGTAACTAAATATTCCGGGTACATCATCGCTTTTTAATAATTTTTATGTAAAAGTACTAAATGATTTAAAAGTTAAATATTTCTAATAATAATAATAACATTCATCTGACGAAACACGTATAAGAGTACATTACTGATTTTTGTAGTGCGGGACTTTAATTTTACAACAAAGTCGAAATATTTTGGCTTTTTGTGCGTCTATTGTTTTATATTCATACCCTACTTTAACCCTAATTGAGATATGAACCTAAAACTTACAAATTTTAGTACTATCATCATTGTCAACAAAAATCAAGAACAAACCCAGGCTATTCGTGTAAAAACCAAACACCTGAAAAGGATAAGGCATTACATTGCCTCTGTGGTATTGATTGTTGTAGCCCTTGTGGGAACTATTGCTTACCTGAATGCAAAAGACACTAAACGTGAGCATGAGAAACAACAACTGCTGTCGCAAATTGCGCAACTGAAAGGTAAGGTATCCTCAACAGCTGCGACAAGCGCTTCTATAGCCGCGTCGACCAATTCGGCCAGTAATTACATTCAGTCTATACAAAGCAAATTGCAGAAGATCAATGATTACCTCCGAAAAAGAGGGTTGAAAGGATTTTCAACCAATTCTGTTGGAGGAGACGGGAATGCTGAGGAATCAAAATTAACTGACAACGAGAAATATTCATTGTATAATGATTATTTGAGTCGCTTGGTCAATAGCGTAGCATTTACCCCTATGGGCTATCCGCGCTTAAGTTCTATAACATCAGCATTTGGCTATCGCAGTGACCCTTTCGATTCAGAAAATGCAGAATTGCACCCCGGTATAGACTTTAGGGGAGCGAAGGGTGATCCGGTACATGTTACCGCTGATGGTGACGTGGTTTTTACAGGCCGCAAAGGCGGGTATGGCAACTGTATCATCGTTCAGCATAAAAATGATTTCCAGACACTTTATGGTCACCTATCGCAAATCGGTGTAAAGGAAGGACAATCAGTAAAAACAGGAGATGTGATAGGCAAGGTTGGTTCAACCGGACGTTCAACAGGTACCCATTTACATTATGAAGTAAGAAAAAATGGCAAACCCATTAACCCTGTGAAGTTTTTAACGTTAAACAATTAAACCGTTAGTGAATGGTTGATCTGGAGAGTGTGGTTAGATGGGAAACTTAATCAACTTAGTCTAACCCGATCAACAAATAACTAAATAAAAAGTATGGCTATGTTTTTTAGGAAGAAAAAAGATAAAGTGTATCTGAGTCAGCAAGTGATATCGACACTAATTAGCGAGGGGTGCGTGTTTGAGGGAAACCTGAGGGCGCCTGCAAACGTACGGATAGAAGGACAAATAATCGGTGATGTGACCATTGTCGAGGGATTGATACTGGGTGAAAAAGGTGTGATCAAAGGGAGCGTTATCACCAAGGAATTAATAATTTATGGTGTTGTTAATGGGCACGTCAATACCCATTCATTAGAAATAAAAGGCACCGGCCGTATCACAGGCGATATTAAAACACAGGTATTGCAGGTTGAACCAGGCGGAAGTCACAATGGCAGGCTTTCTATGTCGCCAGCGCATGACAATACCGCTATCAGGACTATGAAACCTGAAAACAGTCCCGTCAATAAGGATATGAAACCTGAAAATGGTGCCGCCATTAAGAATTTAAAGCCTGAAATCAGTACGCCCAATAAGGACATAAAACCCGAAAACGGGGCTGCCAATAAGAATTTAAAACTTGAAATCGGTACTGCCACTAAAGACATAAAACCCGAAAATGGTGCCATAAATAAGAGTATAAAAGTAGAAGCTGTAACTGTCTGATTTCATTAAGATATTTCTATTGCTTACTTTTGCATTTCAAAATCTGAAATGTTATGTCGTCATCAGTAGATACCACCTACACAAAATACAAAGTAAAAGATTTGTCGCTGGCCGAATGGGGCCGCAAAGAGATTGGTTTGGCCGAGGCAGAAATGCCGGGCCTAATGGCATTACGTGCCGAATATGGTCCTTCTCAACCATTAAAAGGCGCTCGTATTGCAGGATGCCTGCATATGACCATCCAGACTGCTGTTTTAATTGAAACATTGCAAGCGCTGGGTGCCGAGGTTACCTGGTCATCATGTAATATCTTTTCAACACAGGATCATGCTGCTTCAGCGATTGCTGCTGCCGGGACCTCTGTTTATGCCTGGAAGGGTATGAATGCCGAAGAGTTTGACTGGTGCATTGAGCAAACCCTATATTTCGGTGAAGACCGTCAGCCATTAAATATGATATTAGATGATGGCGGCGATTTAACGAATATGGTATTAGATAAATATCCTGAACTGGTGGCTGGTATCAAAGGCTTATCGGAAGAAACTACTACCGGTGTACACCGTTTATATGACCGTGTAAAAGCCGGTACTTTACCAATGCCTGCTATTAATGTGAACGACTCGGTTACCAAATCAAAATTTGATAATAAATATGGATGCCGCGAATCATTGGTGGACGCGATCCGTCGTGCTACCGACGTAATGATGGCCGGTAAAGTGGCTGTTGTTTGCGGTTATGGTGATGTAGGTAAAGGTTCTGCCGATTCATTGCGTAATGCAGGTGTTCGTGTAATTGTAACCGAGATCGACCCGATCTGTGCTTTACAAGCTGCAATGGAAGGTTTTGAAGTGAAGAAATTATCGACTGCAATTGCTGAGGCCGATATTTTAGTAACCGCGACAGGGAACTGTGATATTGTTCGCGAAAAACATTTCCGTGCGTTGAAGGATAAAGCTATTGTATGTAACATTGGCCACTTTGACAACGAGATCGATATGGCATGGCTGAATACTAATTACGGACATTCTAAAATAGAGATCAAACCACAGGTTGATAAATATACCATCAACGGTAAGGACCTGATCGTACTGGCTGAAGGCCGTTTGGTAAACCTGGGTTGTGCAACAGGGCACCCAAGCTTTGTGATGAGTAACTCATTCACCAACCAAACGCTGGCACAGTTAGAACTGTGGTTAAACGGTGATAAATACGAAAATAAAGTTTACACTTTACCAAAACATTTGGACGAAAAAGTTGCCCGTTTGCACCTGGCTAAGATCGGTGTTGAACTGGAAGAATTGGACGAGCACCAGGCCGAATATATCGGCGTAGCAGTAAACGGTCCGTTCAAACCGGAATATTACCGTTATTAAGCAGAAAGCTTAAAGGTAAAAGCTAAAAGATTATAAAGAAAGGCATGGTTTTGGGACCGTGCCTTTTTTGTTGCTATTATGGTTTCACAAACTCCGCATAACATTTCTTTATATAAAGCATCACCTCATAATCACTCATAATGCGGGCTGTTGCAGCAGATGGGCGATATTTATCCATAAAGTTTTGGAGGGAGTCTCCTTTCAGATGGGTCAGCTCAACCACTTTTGGCCTGGAAAAAACCTGGTCGACATAATTGCTTTGTTCATCTCTAAGCAGTGTTTGCTGTAATTTTGATGTTGGTGTTTTGTTCTTACCAAGCCAATCAATAACCGAAAGCAGGTTAACGCTTAGCAGTGTTGTCATGTTATTGGTCGAGGTAATAAAGTCGTTATAAGGTAGAATGTTAGTTGAATTGGGGATAAAAACATCCTTAAACGCAGTGCCCTTGTAACTGAACACCGGCGCAAATTCTTTTCTTAGCTTGATCGAATCAGTGTTGGATGGGCGTTTTCCAATGATGACGACGCTTTTTAGTGATGTAGTCGTTTGTTCTAAATAAACAGGAATGGTATCATTTACCTTTTGCGAATAAACCAGGAAATGCGATTTATAACCTATACATGTTACTTTAATGGTATCGCCGCGATGAAGATCGTAAATGGTAAACAATCCCCTTACAGATGTAAAAGTTGTATGTCTTGAAGTGCTGATTGTAGTATGCGGAATGGGTAGAAGGGTACTGCGGTCTAAAACCAATCCGCTTAGTTGCTGGGCATAAAGTGCAGGGCACAATGCCATTAATCCAAATGCAATTAAAAGCTTAAAACTCTTCATTACAATGAGCAGATCAGGTTTAGTATAAAAATAACGGTTATTTTAGTTGATAGCTAATTTTTAACAAAACTTAACACAATACTCTGATCGACAATTATAACAGGTCGTACGACTGCTTTATAAGAGCAAACACCCGCGGGGTAAGGTTATCCAAAGAAGTCATCCGGATATGATTTTCATACTTTTTTGAATATAGTGTACTTTTCGTAACGATGGAATCTTCCGGCAACTTGGTTGAATAAAATTTAAGGTCTAACAGACCTTTCATTGGTCTGATCACAAAGAAAGTTTGATTATGAACAAATACAATGCAGTTTTTTGAACAGCTTACAGTTACACTATCCCAGTCAACGATTTCGGCAAGCAGTTTATCAAATGCCAAAACAAGTTCCTCGCTTTGATCTTTTAGCAAATCGTTCAAACTAACCTTAATGCAATAGTGTATTTGATTGGGCTTCTTTAATTCCCGTTCGCATTTAGGGCAAATCCAACTCATATTTTAACCAAGTAAGATCATCAATATTAATTTAATGAAGATTTTTCCTTTACAGGGTTGTCGACCATAAAAGGCTTTATTTGGTTGGGATCGGTGACTTTAATTATAGGCTTGCCGTCTTGCCCTTTTGTAATGACGCCTGCTACGCATATGTCTTTTCCTCTGTAATCAGCATCGAAGTGGCCTTTGAATTTGGTTTTGCTGGAGGCCCTAATCACAACGGTCAGTAACTGGTTGGGCTGATCGCCGCCAAGGAATAATGTTACTACGAATTGCCTGTTATCCTGACTGAATACTTTGTCGCAGATGGTTACTTTTTCACTGATATGCTTTATAGCATCTTTAACCGCGATCATGCTTTGTGCCGATCCCGTTAGGTTAAACATGATAAGTGACGTTACAATAAGGAGAATGTGTTTCATATTTTAAATCTAAATAATTAAAACACAGCTATAAGTTAAATTTGGTTAAGATTTATTTCTTAATTATCCGGTGGTGGATTTTTGCCCAGTGTTCTGAAATTTACATAAAATGGGTCGGCATCAGAGCCGTTAGCCTCAGATATTTTGATATTAAAATTAGTGGCCCCCGTATCTATATCGGCATTGCCTTTAACAGGGATCTTGATAAGCCTTTGATGACCTGCAGCTAAATGTGCGACTGTATATTTCGGAATATACTCTATCCCTTTAACCGAATTCACATCTTTGACATGGATAACCATATTGTAGGCATCACCTTTTCCCTGGTTCGATAAAATAAACCTGATCTCGCCACTTTCATTCATGTTAAGAACATTATCGTTGTTCCCAAGGCTATCTACAAACTGAGCGTTAACAATCTCTAAAACGGCTGGTGACTTGGGTTTGGGAATGGTTTCAGCAACATCCTGTTTAGTTTCTTTTATTGGCACATTATCCTTTTTCTTAGCAGTTGTATTGTTATTGGCAGCAGTATTATTAACAATATTGGCCGGCTTTTCTTTAGGCGGAGTAACAGCAATAACCGGCGGGTTTTCTTTTGGTAGGTTACTGGCAGTTACTATGGGTTTTTCTTTAGCTGTTTCTTTTACTTTAGTCACAGGTGTATCTTTCTGTTTCTTAGTAGCGCCCTCCCTGATCAAAACGCCGTCCCTCCATTCGCCCGAACTCCTGGTTCCGTTGGCATAAGTCATTGAACCGATGCCGTTTACCTGGTTATCTTTCCATTCTCCATTGTACACCTGTCTGTTGGTATAATAGAATATACCTTGCCCGTCCTGCTTATCGTCCTTCCACTCGCCATCATATTTTTCGCCGGATGGCCAAATCATTTGCCCCTTTCCGTTTCTTTGGCCATCCTTAAACTTGCCCAGGAATTTCTGCCCCGACGGCCACGTCATCAAGCCCTCACCATCTTGTTTGTCATTCTTCCAATCCCCTATATATTTCCGGCCGATGGCCGAAATAAATGTCCCTTTGCCTGATTTAACACCATCTTTCCATTCGCCTGAATACCTGCTTTCATCGGCCCCTACCTCCAACCCATCCCCATTTTGAAGGCCATTTCTCCATTGGCCGTCATATTTTCTTCCATCTGGCCATAGCATAGTTCCTTTGCCATCCATTTGGCCATTTCTCCATCCACCGGTATATTTTCTCCCATCAGCAAATACCATCGAGCCTTTGCCTTCACTGCAATCACCTAAAATACACCCTGCTTTATCATCTGCAGCTAGGGCTCTGGGTTTAATAAATTCACGTGTTTTAAATGCAAGATAAAAAGGGCCCACATCGTAACCATTGCCCTCATGTACCTGTATCCTGAAATTAGCTTCCCCGGTGGTCAGGTCTATTTTACTCGTGAGTGGTACTACTATATTCTTTTCAGATCCTGCCGCTAAGGAAGCAATGGTTTGCCTTGACTCATAAGATATACCTTTTGTAAAATTCAGGTCCTGTATCTCGATGATCAGGTTATTGGCATTCGCTTTTCCCGTATTTGATAAGTTAAATCTTATTTCAGCCCTTTCATTTGCATCCAGTACGCTGTTTTTGTTTCCGATACTATCATTAAAAATGATTCCAGTTACATGCAGATCAGCGGACAAGGCAGTTCCTTTAGCAGAATCATCGACCTTGGTCACAACCGGAACAGTTCCTTTTGATTCATCAAAGACATCGTCCTTCCATATGCCGCTGTGTTTGGTGCCGTTAGCAAAAGTCATGGTTCCTGTACCGGTTTTCTTATTGTCTTTCCATTCACCATCGTACTTACTGCCGTCACCATAGGTCGCTACGCCCTGACCATTTGGTTTGTCGCCCTTCCATTGTCCTACGTATCTGCTGCCATCAGCATAGTCTTGTGTGCCCTGCCCATCGCGCTGGTTGTCAACCCAATCCCCTACATATTTCTCTCCATTTTTCCAGGTTTGCACGCCGTGGCCATTCTTCATGTCCTTATTCCACTCCCCTACATATTTTTTCCCGTCCGTCCATATAAAGGTACCTGAGCCATGTTTCTGGTTCGCAGTCCATTCTCCGTCATATCTGTTTCCATTGGGGTAATCATTGGTTCCCTGGCCTTCGCGCAGGTCGTTGTTCCACCCACCTATATACTTTTCGCCGTTGGGCCATGTTTCTAAACCTTGCCCTGTTTGCGTATCATTGGCCCATTCGCCAACGTATCTTCTTCCGTCGGGGAAGTTCATTGTTCCCTGGCCGCTTCTCCGTCCTGATTTAAAGTTGCCTGCGTAGTTCTTCTTTGCCGACCATATCTCTGTTCCCTGCCCGTCCTTTACACCATATTTCCATTCGCCCTGGTAGGAATGGCCGTCGGGCCAGGTCATGGTACCATCTCCAAAATACTTGTCGTCTTTCCATCCTCCGACATATTTTCTTTTATCGGGCCAGGTCATGGTGCCCTGCCCATTCATTTTACCGTTCAGGAACGAGCCGCCGTATTTTCTGCCATCAGGAAAAACAAGCGCACCTATTCCTACCTGGCAATTGCCCAAAATACATCCGGCCCTTTTTTGCTGGGCATAACTATGAAATGACCAGAGCAACAACAAGAAAAATATGCTTTTTTTGTTAATCATTTATTATTAAAGTGGTTAATTCGATGTTCTTTAACACATATCTTAAAACTTGAATCAATATATAAAATTAAACGAAATTATAGTCATGATATGTTCAAGGCCTTAAAGATATAAGTTTTTGGTTTTTAAATAATTGTTTTGTGCGGCGCTTTTAGCCAGCATCAATTGGAGCTTCCCGCTGCGTCGTCCACGCTTTCGCCAAGGTCATATAACAGCCATTGTTTTTTAGCTATCTGTTTGGTTTTTGACTGGAGCAGCTTAATAAAATCTTCCACCCCAACAGGTTCATTGCCATTGCCGTGTATCAGCACTATACTCCCTGCATTTGGTTGCTGTCCTTTTGCCAGCCATGCGTCGGAGCCGATAGGTATCAATCCAAAGTCGGTTATTTTGTACACCAGTTGCTGATCGGATACGAGGCCAGGGAACCGGAAGAATGCTGAAGGTACAAGTCCATTTTTGAGCATTAATTGTTCAGTGGCCAGTACTTCAAAACTGATGTCTGTGCCGGGTTCAAGAAGGAAATTTTCTTTAAGGGGTGCATTTTTACTTACTCTGTGATTGTAGGAGTGATTCACCCAAGTGATGCGGATCTCGCCCTCATTGCGCAATTGCTTTAGCCATTCCAGGTCGGCCTGGTGATGAAGCATCCACAAACCGCTTACTGAAAGAGCTATAGGAGCAGGTTTTTCCACTTTTTTAAATTCAGTAAAAATAGTGGTAAAAATTCTGCGGTCGAGTGGGCGGTGCGAGGGGCAAAGATCGGCCGTGAGGCTTATACCTGTTTCAGAAGGGATGCCGCGTTCAATACCTGCATCCTGTATATTTACCGATTGTTTTTCGGCTTTACTGATAGCTTTTTCGTAAGGCGTTTTTTTAAAGAAGGTGCGTGTTTCGGACAGTGTCATAGATTGCACCTGGTAGAAGCTACTTTCATTTACCTTGGTTTGTAATGTTTGAGGGTTTACCATTAAGTAGTATTCTTTACCCCTGTTTTCAAACCGGCGCAGCACGATCCAGTCCTGCGGGTAATTATGAGCCCAGCCATAATACACCTCGTATTTGGTGATGTCGAGAAAGTTTTGCTGAGAATAAACTAAGGCAGGTGCAAATAAAATGGAGACAAAGAATAAAAATTTGAATAGGGCTTTCATATTAAAGTCACAAATAAACGAATCCTAAAATTGTTTCAGATGTTATTGAAGTAATAATGATATTTACCATTGTAAAAATATTGGATTAAATGACCCGCCTATCTGTCAATATCAACAAAATAGCCACATTGCGCAATTCCCGTGGTGGTGATAACCCCAACCTTGTACAAGTCGCAAAAGATTGCGAGCGCTTCGGTGCGCAGGGCATTACAGTTCATCCGCGCCCTGATGAACGGCATATCCGCTACAATGATGTTTTCGAGTTAAAGAAAATAGTCACTACTGAATTTAATATCGAAGGCAATTGCCAGGAACAGAAGTTTATTGATTTGGTGTTGGCCAACAAACCGGAGCAAGTGACCTTAGTACCGGATGCTTTAGGACAGATAACTTCCAATCATGGGTGGGATACAATTACCAACCAGGGATATTTGAAAGATATGATCCGGGTGTTTAAAGATGCAGGCATCCGTGTTTCGATATTTGTTGACCCTGTAGTTGAAATGGTAGAAGCTGCGGCCACTACCGGTACTGATCGGATTGAATTATATACC
>DATHLW010000539.1:0-5941 GCA_035487675.1 Mucilaginibacter sp.
AAGCGTGCCTGATTCGCTAAACAAGGTTTTAACTATACAAAATGCAGTAACCGAAAAATGGGATCAAAATACGGAGCTGATATGGGCATTAAATCCAACTTTTCCGTGCCAGGGTTATGCTACTCCGAGGATGACTCCCAAGTCGGCTGTAAACATATTCTCAAACCCCTCAACATTTGCTGTTCCAATTTCTACAGCTGAGCTTTTTTATACGGATAAAGGTGTGCCGCTCAATGAGGATAATACATTTGACTATAACGGAAGATATAATTTGCAGGTAGGCGATAATGCCAGCCGTTTTTATGTTCAGAATGGATATACCACTATAAAAGAACATTTTGGGCGCGAAGCCAGGTTTTATGCCAATATAGCTTTTGACGGCGGAATTTGGTTTGGAAATGGGAAAACAAACCCAAGTGACCTGTATCATGTTGAAGCAAGGGGTAATTCCTCATTGGCAGGCCCTAAGGACCTTAATACTTTAAATATAACCGGCTACTGGCCTAAAAAACTGGCCAATTATCTTTCTGTTTATGACGATGGATTTGCGCCAATTGAATTTCATTTACCCGTAATGCGTCTTGCCGGCTTGTATTTGTTATATGCCGAGGCCCTAAACGAGGTTAACGGCCCGACGGCTGAGGCATTTACTTACATTGATAAGGTAAGGGCACGCGCCGGGTTACAAGGAGTACAAGCATCGTGGAGCGCCTATTCAATAAATCCTACCAAGTTTACTACCAAAGATGGTTTAAGGGCAATTATTCACCAGGAGCGGAGAATAGAGCTTTGTTTTGAAGCACAAAGTGGCTGGGATCTGCGCAGGTGGAAGGAACTGCAGGGGGTATTAAGCAACCCGTTGCAGGGGTGGAATATCTATGAATCTGACGCCGGTAATTATTATCACCCGCGTACAGTTCTGATACCTGTATTCGGGATAAAGAACTACTTGTGGCCAATTAAAGATAATGACCTTATTATAGATAATAATCTGGTGCAAAATCCTTATTGGTAGTAGAAACTTAAGCTCGATTCATAAATTTTAATAATTGAAAATCATGATAAAGACGAAAAAATATTTAAAGCAGGTATTACCGGTGTTGCCGTTATTGCTGCTGTTCTTACTAGGGTCATGTAAAAAGAATGACGGGTATACGACGTCGGCATCTGGCGATAAAACAAAACCGGGTGTGATTACCGATATCAAGGTTAAAAATCTGAATGGCGCTGCCTATATCACTTATACGCTGCCTAATTCACCAAACCTTTTATATGTTATGGCACAATATAATATAAACGGGAAGGTAGTGCGTCAAACCAAATCAAGTTACTATACCGATACCGTTTTGGTTGAGGGTTTTGCGAAAAGCCAGGACTATAATGTAACCTTATGGTCGGTAAGCCGTGCCAATGTGCAATCTGATCCAGTTACCGTAACTGTCCACCCAGACACCCCTTACTACTTGCTTGTGAAACCGACCATCAAGCTGACGGCTGATTTTGGAGGTGTAAATTTGAAGGCAGTGAACCGGGGCAAATCTCCTGTAGGGCTAATTTTGGTTGCGTTGGACAATTCAACCCAGGCACTTGAAGTGCAGGATCAGCATTATACAAATGCTGATAGCATAAATTATACGGTAAGAGGTTATGCTGCTGCACCAAGAAAATTTGGCGCTTATGTTACTGATAAATATGGTAACACTTCCGACACTACAATATTAACCTTAACCCCCATATTTGAAACGCTGCTTGATAAAAGCAAATTCTCAATATATAAATCACCAACCGATAGCCCCACAGCCTACGGATGGGAGGTCCCTTATTTGTGGGATAACAAAACAGATAATTACTCTCCCGGGTGGCATACTGCTCCCGGTGGCCCGCAACCCATGCAGGTAACCTTCAGTATGGGGGTATCGGCTCAGTTAAGCCGTTTCATAATGTGGGAAAGGCCGGATCAATTTGCATATGCACATGGTAATCCCAAAGATTTTTCAATTTGGGGTTCAAACAAAGCCGCTCCGCAGGATGCACTGTTACCTCAATCGGCTCCCGTTGGAACAGTTGTTGGAGACTGGGTAAACTTAGGAAACTATCACTATCCAGATCCGCCTTCAGGACTCACACCCGGTTTTACAAACGCTGCGGATGCCGCATTTGTAGCTGCAGGGGTTAATTTTGATATACCGCCCGGTGCGCCTGTTGTAAGATATTTCCGCCTGCTGGTTCACGACACGTGGTCTGGCGGAGATTTCGCCCATGTGATGGAATTCTCAATTTATGGTAATCCTCAGTAACATTTATTAATGTTTAAATAATAAAATCATGAAATTAATTTTAAAAATCTCCATAGTCCTCATGCTATCTGTCAGCTTCATAAGTTGTGTGAAAAGAGATACTGAGTTTAAGAAATTTTTAAACGGGAAAGAACTAATATATCCTGGTGTTGTAAGTAATCCGCATTCGGCACCGGGGAATTTGCGGGTGGAGTTGCGATGGAATCCCAACCCCGATCCAAGTATAACTAAGTATGTGATTTTCTGGAATAACCGTGCTGATTCGCTTGTATACACTTCCGCAGATCATAATCCGGCCGATACATTAAAGGTTATTATTCCAAACCTAAATGAGTATTCTTATTCTTTTACTGTTTACTCTTATGACGCGCAAGGGAATAGATCAATACCACTTGATATCAATAATGTAAAGGTTTACGGGCCTAGTTATCAATCGGGCCTTGTAAACAGGGCATATAAGGTAGCAAACCCTTACACCGTATCCGCCAATGGAAATGTAACCCTTAACTTTTACAAAATTGATACAGCAAGCGAAACATTTAGTTTTGCCCATAATACTTCAACCACTATCCGGTACACCAACAGGAGCGGACAAGTAGTTGAAAAGTTTTTGTATAGGGATAGCACGATTACTTTAACAGATTTTAAAGGAGGGTCAACATTAGATTTTCGGTCAACATATGTGCCGCTTAAAGGTGCTATCGATACGTTTAATGTTAACAAATACACCGTGTTCCCACAAATATTCGGATATGCAGCTTGTGATAAATCTTTGTTTGCAAAAGTAAAACTTCCGAATGATATGAATCCGTACCAATCGAACACAGATATAGATAGGTTATGGGACGGAAGTGTTGGGCCGCAGAGCTATCCCAATATATTTCACAGTGATGGTGCAAATCCTTTGCCTCAAACACTAACTTTTGATATGGGTAAAATTTACAATAGCGTCACCCAGATTGAAGAAACCGGGCGTGATTGTTGCCATAACCCGAATGATTTTGAAGTTTGGGGTATTGCCGATATTACCAATGCTGCAACCACCCTGCAGCCTAACGATCCGGGATGGACTGCTGAAGCTATTTCAAAAGGATGGACATTACTAAAAGAGGTTAAAAGAACAGATGACGGACAAGCTCCATTGAAAGTTGATCTGGATAATACCACTACCCCTGTACGGTATATACGCATTAGGGTAATACATAATTCTGATAATGAAGGCAGTTACACCAATATGAGTGAGATCACCATGTTTTATAATGTACTTAATTAACCCTTATGAAAGTTTAAGCTGAACCTTATCAATTTAAAGCTAAACCTTATCAATCAAATGGTCAGTAAGTTGTTCTTTTGAATAACTTATTGATCATTGCAACTTTTGTAACAGCAACTTCTGCCTATATTTATCTGACGAGTTAATCAATTTAATAAAATGCCGGGACATCATTCAGGGTTTGTAAGGTTATACAGTAAACTGTGTTTAACTACTTTGCTTATTATCTTTTTTCTATTTGTAAAAGGCCAGGATAAACCGGTGCAGAGTTATTGGAAAGGCTTTGAAAAATCAGAGTTTTCAATAGATGGATATAAAGCTTATTATGTAAAACCAATTCAGGCCTTACCCGGTAATCCCTGGGTCTGGCGGGCCTCATTTCCCGATTGGCATACGGATATGGATAGCATTCTGCTCACAAAAGGTTTTTACATTGCCTATGTAAGTGTTGATGATCAGTATGGAAGCCCGCAATCTTTACAGGTTTGGGATAAGTTTTATAATTATCTGACCACTAAAATATTTCTAGCCCCCAAGGTTGCCCTTGAGGCAATAAGCCGCGGCGCTTTATATGCCTATGGATGGGCAAAACGAAACCCGGATAAAGTTACCTGCATCTATGCGGAAACACCTGTATGCGATATTAAAAGCTGGCCCGGAGGCAAAGGAAAAGGTATAGGTGATACGGCTTTGTGGAACCAGCTTAAGGCCGCTTATCACTTTACCGAAGAGCAGGCAATGGCCTTTAATGATAACCCTATTGATAATTTGGAAGGCCTTGCATCTTTCAGGGTACCCATATTGCATGTAATAGGATTAAACGATAAGCTGGCACCACCCGCTGAAAATACTTATCCGTTTGCACAACGATATGTTGCGGCCGGAGGTCCCATTAGCATTTATCCTGTGACCATAGACCCGCAGGAATTGCAGGGCCATCATTTTCCGATTGACAGGCCAGATTATTATGCAGCATTCATCTTCAATAATTCATTCCCGGTAAAAAAGCAACTGCCGTACAGTAATTATTATGAAACGGCAAGCGGGTTAAAGAATTTCTATCATGTAGTAACAACTAATAAAAAGGCCACCGTGACTTTTCTTGGAGGGTCGATCACTTATAATCCTGGCTGGAGGCCAAAAGTATGCAGGTATCTCCAGGAGCGCTTCCCGGGCGTTGAATTTCATTTTATTGCGGCTGGTATACCTTCTTTAGGAAGCCTTCCACATGCCTTCAGGCTACAGCGTGACGTACTGGATTCTGGAAAAACTGATCTCTTATTTGTCGAAGCAGCTGTAAACGATAGGGCAAACGGTACTGATAGCATTACCCAGGTACGAGCATTGGAAGGTATCGTCAGGCATGCCAAAAAACGCAATCCGGATATGGACATTGTGATGATGGCTTTTGCTGACCCGGAAAAAACGGGGCATTACGACAAAGGCGTGGTACCCACAGAAATAAGTAATCATGAGTTAGTGGCGCGTCACTATGATTTTCCCTTCATCAACCTTGGCAGGGAGGTAAGGGATAAGATGAATAATAAAGAGTTTAGCTGGACTGATGATTTTAAAGACCTTCACCCGGCTGTTTTTGGGCAGGAATTGTATTTTGCTACTATTAAAAGTTTGCTGCAGGATTGTTTTTATCATCAGGTCACCGGAATAGCAACGCATAAACTATCCCTGTCCAGACCGCTTGATAAGGCAAGTTTCCAAAATGGCAAATATTACAGTATCAAAAATGCTGTTTATAAAAATGGCTGGACAATTACCGATAAATGGCAACCAGCCGATGGACTCCCAACGCGCGAGGGGTTTGTAAATATCCCTGTTTTAAGCTCCGACAAGCCGGGTGCAGAATTGTCATTGCCTTTTAAAGGAACCGCTGTTGGGATAGCTATTGTTTCGGGTTCAGATGCAGGGATCATCTCCTACGCGATTGATAATGACCCGTTCAAAAATATTGATCTGTACACCCAGTGGAGCAGCATGCTCCATTTACCCTGGTACCTTTTGCTTGGCAGTGATTTAAAGCAGGGCAATCATATTTTAAGGGTCAGGATAAGTGAGCAAAAAAATATGGCAAGTAAAGGAAATGCCTGCCGGATAGTTAACTTTTTGGTTAATAATTAATAAACCCCAACCTAATATAAATACAAAAATGATCAGGAGATTTTTCCCGTTAATAACAACATTATTCTTAGCTAATTTATGCCCGGTGCAGCAGCAACCCTTGAGATTATGGTATGATAAACCTGCACAAGTTTGGGAGGAAACTTTGCCCCTGGGAAATGGCCGCCTTGGAATGATGCCTGACGGCGGGGTAATGAAAGAAAATATTGTTCTTAATGATATTACATTATGGTCG
>DATHLW010000540.1:0-2669 GCA_035487675.1 Mucilaginibacter sp.
TTGCGAATGGAAAGGGCCCGCACCTGTTCCGGCACCTGTGGGCATACGTATCACCACATCCACATTTTCAGCCCAGCGATAGTGTGTTTTCGCCAGGTTATTGATCACCTGGTTAAAGGCGCAGGTCACAAAATCGGCAAACTGCATCTCGACTACCGATTTATAGCCATTAATGGATAGCCCCATTGCAGCACCCACAATGCCTGACTCACATATCGGTGTATTACGTACCCGTTCGCGGCCAAATTCTTCCACAAAGCCCTGTGTTATCTTAAATGCACCGCCATATTCTGCAATGTCCTGGCCCATGATCACCAGTTTTTCATGCTTCCGCATTCCTTGTCGCAAGCCATCGCTTATGGCATCGATATACCTTCTGCTTGTTTTATTGTTGGAAGGTTGTAAAGTTGAAAAGTTGAAAGGTTTGTACATGTCAGCTATCTCGATAGCTGTATCTGGAATGATATCCGGCTCATTAAATACCTTTTCAATTTCAATATCGATCATGGTCGTAAAACCACTTCGAATGACCTTTATTGATTCTTGTGTGATAGCGCCTTCATCCAGCAAAAACTGCTCAAAGTTAGTCAGCGGGTCTTTCTCCTTCCACTCGTCTAACAAATGCTGCGGTACATATTTGGTTCCTGATGCTTCTTCATGACCTCTCATTCTAAAAGTCATACATTCGAGTAAAACAGGCCGCGGATTTTGCCGGATATCATTTGCGATCTCATTAATAGTATGGTATACTTCCAATATGTTGTTCCCATCTATCGTTCGCCCTTCCATACCATAACCAATAGCACGGTCGCTTAAACGTTCGCATTTATATTGTTCATTTACAGGGGTCGAAAGCCCGTAACCGTTATTCTCTGTCAGGAAAATCACGGGCAAATTCCAAACCGACGCAACATTCAGCGCCTCATGGAAATCGCCTTCACTTGTACCGCCCTCGCCTGTAAACACAAGTGTTGCTCTATGGCGCTTACTCAGTACATCTGCAAGTGCAATACCATCCGCCAGTGCCATTTGTGGCCCAAGGTGTGATATCATCCCGATGATCTTATACTCCTGCGTGCCGAAATGAAAGGAACGGTCGCGCCCCCTGGTAAACCCCGAAGCCTTGCCCTGCCACTGTGCCATCAATCGCGAAAGCGGGATATCCCTGGTAGTAAAAACACCAAGGTTGCGGTGCATCGGCAGAATATATTCATAAGGCTGCATAGCCAATGTACTGCCGACAGCAATGGCCTCCTGGCCTATGCCCGAGAACCATTTCCCAATGCGGCCCTGCCTCAAAAGGATCAGCATTTTCTCTTCAATAAGGCGCGGCCACAATAAAGCTTTGTAAAATGAGACTAATTTGTCATTATCGACGTTTTTACGATCAAAAACCATGTAGCTAAACTACTGAAGTTTTTAAAACTTTGTATGTTTACATGATTTCAATCTTCAAAATATGAAACACATCTATTTTTTGCTTTTCTGCCTGTTTTCTCTATCTATAACCAGTGCTTATGCCCAGGATTATGTCCTGCTGCCCGAAAATTTTATACTGCACAAAGGCGACAAGCTTGACCTGCATCTGATCACGGTTAATCAATTCACAAAGACAAACGAGCTGAAATACGAGGCCTCAAAAACAGTAAAATTTATGTTGGCCAGCCCAAAAAAGACTGACCTGCTAACCATGGCAAAAGATAGTGCAGCACCCATTATATCTATCCCGGCGACAAATGAAGGCCTCAATACGATCACCATGGTGCGTAAAACTGTTACAGATGATATCGAGTCGGATGATTTTATAAAAATGCTGGAAGACGAGGGCTTCACCCAATATGCTGAAAAAGCAAAAAATGGCAGCAAAGACAGCTTCAGGGAGAAATATACATGGTACCTGAAATCGCTTGTCGAAGTAGAAAAAAATAGCGGAAACGGTTTTGATAAACCATTAAATGAAGACTTTGAAATTATTTTAAAGGATAATCCTTACAAGGGAAGTTATGGCGCTGACATTATTGCCCAGGTTAAGCTAAGGGGTAAGGCGATGGTTAATGTTAACGTAATGATGTACGTAAAAACAGCAGACGGCCGCAACATTTTTGCCCAAAAACTATCTTCTGATAAAGAGGGACAGATCTATTTTAAACTGAGCAGGGAAGGTGTTTATCTATTACGCGCGCTGTATACCGAACCGTCAAAAGATAAAGGCGCTGATTTTGAAACATGGATGACTTGCTACACCTTCGGCTTCAGCAGCAGTAATGAGATGCCCAATACCTACCGGGAATTTGGGTTTGGAAATAAACATTAATGCAGTCGGAAAGTCGGGAAAGTCCGCATAAGTCCGGAAGACTAAAAAGATCTCACTTTCGGACTTATGCGGACTTGCCGACTTCCGGACTAAACTAAATATCCTGCTGATTCCTCTCACTCCACATTTTGCTAAACGATTTTTCCGCAACTTTTGGCATTTCGCGCAGGTGCCCCCAGGTTTTTTTGAAGAAGGTATTCAGCAGCCAGTTTTTAGTTTTACCGCTGAAGAAATCGGTCAACTTACGGCTAAGCATTCCTTTTTGCCAGATGGCCCATCCCCATTTTTCTTTTTTGGTGACGATACCTTCTTTCACCGCATCCCTGCGGTTAAGCAAAAGCATTTTATGTATATC
>DATHLW010000541.1:0-3124 GCA_035487675.1 Mucilaginibacter sp.
CCACGTTCACTTTAAACTGATCGGGGGCTATGGTATTGGTATTGCCAAAATTAAAAGTGTTCCACATCAGGCGCTTGGGCTGCCATACTTGTACATATTTTAATTGCTCCGGAAAGCGATTTGGATCAGCTGCCGCTGTAAATGCTTCCTGTGCCAACATAGCCGATGCGGTATGGTTACCATGCCCGCCTTCACCTGTAGTAGGGAAGCGGCAAATGATCACGTCCGGCCTGAACTTGCGGATCACCCAAACCACATCGCCTAATATCTTTTCCTTGTTCCAGAAATCCAATGTTTCCTGCGGACCTTTGGAGAAACCAAAATCAATGGCCCTGGTAAAAAACTGTTCAGCACCGTCCACTTTACGGGCTGCCAGTAGTTCCTGCGTGCGTATCAATCCCAACAATTCGCCCTGTTCATTACCGATCAGGTTTTGACCTCCATCCCCGCGTGTTATAGACAGATAGCCTGTGCGGTAATGCTTTTCCTGCGCCAGGTAAGCCAGCAACCGTGTATTCTCATCGTCCGGATGGGCGGCTACATAGAGCACGCTGCCCAGTACATCCAGCTTTTTAAAATTTTGCTCAATGGTGGCTATATCAGTCGGAGGGGCGGTTTGTGCAAAAACCCTGCTGATGAGAAATAAGAATATTGCGGATAAAAAGGTACGTTTCATATATAAACAGGCTGAAAGATAGACCGATAATTTTAATTCATCAAATGTAAAACAAAAGTGTTACACCAATTATTAAGCAAATAACTAGTCATTTTGCCACAATTTATGATATGATAATCAAAACCTTACAATAAGATAACAAAACTATCTTTTACATAATCAATCGATTGATTAATTTTGCACCATTGAAAGAAATGGATAAAGATAAGATTGATAAGAAGGACCATATCCTTGATGTTGCTGAAAAGGTTTTTTCAGAACTCGGATTTGACGGCGCCTCCACCCGAACGATTTCGGGTGAAGCAGGCGTGAACATGGCTATGCTTAATTATTATTTCGGATCGAAGGAAGGATTGTTCCTGGCGGTTTTTAACCGGAAGATCACATCGTTCAAAAACTTATTGCAAAATATTGGCGCAGATGACACCACTTCATCGTGGGACAAGATCGAAAAATATATCGACCTGTATGTACAGCGTGTGGTGACTAATAATTGTTTCCAGAAAATGCTTTACCAGGAGCTGTCGATGCAAAGAAGAGGTGATCTGGCTGATAACATTGCAGGAATTTTGATGCAAAATGTATCCGAACTTAGCAAGATCATTCAGGATGGAGTAGACAGGGGCGAGTTCAAAAAAGATGTTGATATACAACTGGTGATCGCCACTATTTACGGCACCAAAAACTTTATTATCAATGCACCCCAGCTTACTTCAGAAATGCTGGGATACGATATACTAGACGAAAAATTGCTCGAAGAAAGGCTGAAACCCAGAATAGAAGCCTATCTGAAAAAACTGTTAAAAGCTTACTTAGTGAAAGAACATGATAACACAAATAAATAACCCCCTTAATCACCCATTTAAAAAAATGGTGAAACCCATCTACCGTTTCGCTATTGCGCTTATGGTACCAGGTTTGATGCTAAGCTCAACTGCCTCTGCACAGGACAGGACCCTGACCCTTGACGAAGCAATCAAACTAGGCATCCAGAACAGCAAGGTATTAAAGCTGTCACAATCAAAAATTGACCAGGCCATTTCCAAATACAACCAGGCCAAAGATGAGGTATTGCCTACAGGAAGCGCCAGTTTAGGGTATAACCGAGCTGAAATACCTGCAAATCATTTATCTCTTGGACCGAAAGCAAGCTTCAACTTGCCCAGCAGTGCAGATGCCTATCTTGGCATAGTATCCCTGAAGGAAACTATTTATTCGGGCGGTAAATTAAAATATGCACAGCAGTCAACAGATTTGCTGACTAAAGTGTCCCGCCTGGATGCCGATAAGGACAAAGACGAGATCACTTATGATGTGGTTACCTCGTTTTACAACCTGTACAAAGTATTGCAAAGCAAAAAAGTGGTTGAGCAGAACCTGAAATCAATAGACGAGCAAATACACCAATCGCAACGCTTTTTTGAACAAGGTTTGGTGACCAAAAATGATGTATTGCGTTTTCAATTGCAGCGCTCAAATGTTGAGTTAAACGGAATAGACCTGGAAAGCAACCGCAAGATCATCAATTATGACCTGGATATTTTATTAGGCCTGCCTGAAACCACACAGATCAATATTGACCAGATTAAAGATGCGGAGCGCCAGATAGGGCCTGTGGGCAGCTATATTGATACCGCTATGGCTTATCGTCAGGAAGTACAACAACTGGTATTGCAATCAAAGGTTGCCGAAACTAATATAAAAAGTATTCATGCCAATCAGCTTCCGACACTTTCAGCTTCGGCAGCCGGTTATTATGTAGACGCTAATGCTAATCCACTACCTAAATCAGGGAATTTCATTACACCACTGACAGTTGGCCTGACCTTCTCATGGAACTTCTCATCACTTTGGACCAACAAGAACAAAGTGACCGAGGCAAGGATCCAGCATGAACAGGTTACTATCGACCAGGGAATTACTGCTGATAACATCCGGAAAGATGTAAACCGCAGCTACCAGGGATATGAGGAAGCAATAAACAAGATCAAATTACTGCAAACCTCAATAGACCAGGCAGGTGAGAACGATAAGATCCTGCAATCGAAATATAAAAGCAATGTAGCCTCAGCTACTGACAGGGCCGATGCCGAAACACTGTTGTACCAGGCGCAAATCAACCTGGAACTGGCTAAAGCAGACGCAGGATTGGCTTACTATACATTATTGAAATCAACCGGAAAACTTAACAAATAAAAACACTATTTAAACTACCCAATAAAATGGCACAGGAACAAGAACCCAAAAAGAAACCGAACAAGGTTATACCTATCATACTTGGAATAATACTCCTAGGAGGTATTATATTCGGGATAAAAGAATACATCTACTATAGCAAACACATTGATACCGACGACGCACAGATCGATGGCGACGTAAGCCCGGTTGTTGCCCGTGTAGGTGGTTATGTGGATAGTATCTTCTTCGAAGAAAACACCCATGTAACCG
>DATHLW010000542.1:0-4847 GCA_035487675.1 Mucilaginibacter sp.
AGTTGGGCGACACTGCGTGAATTGAGACTTTTGTCCCATTCATATAACTTATTAGTCAACAAATCACTGCTGTATATTTTTTGGGTTGATTGGTTTACAGCAACCATTGAGGTATAAGTAATGTGTTTGCTTTCCGCTGGTTTACGTAAGGTGAAACCTGCCCAATCATTTATCAATGGTATTGGTGGAGTTGGCACTACCAAGGCAGCAGGAGCCACTTTTTGATAATAATCCTGTATTATTTGCCAGTTATTTAAAGATATTCCCCCGGTATCGGTCGGTTTCTTGAAATAAGAAGCTCCATAAGTTGATACTTTCAGATAGTGTGCCATGCCTGGGAGGGTATGAAATTTCCACACGTCCTTATTCAATGCATCAACAGGGACTTCCTGATGGCATTTTGTACAATACATTTGTACTAATTTTTTACCGTCAGCTATGGTATCACCTGTTGGCTGAAAAGTATCTGCCGTTGTGGCTGTATTTTTACAACCATTAAATAATATTGTTCCTGAGATCAGAAAAACAAATAATAGTAAATAGATCGTGTATAGTCCGGTTTTAGTTAATCTCATAATTAGTATAAAAGTATTATTTAGTCAATTTTAGTTTTTGCCAGATGTATTCGCCTACTTTCTTGCCTTGTTCGGCACCCATCAGTGAACTGTTTTTGTAATGTATACCGCCGTAAAACCTGCTGATGGCCGTTTCTTCCGCTGCTTTGTTAAACGATTCAAAGTGACGTTCCAATCCGATGTACTTACGGTCACTGGTATCCTGGAAAGCATAGTTATCTCCAAACTCATGCGTCAGCACCGTAGCTGATGCCGCACTGATCGTGCTATGCCCTGCCGTATATTCCGGGAATGGCGGGGTCTGCAGCAACGGCAGCCAGTTATGATCGATCTTCTCATTGATCACCGATACCGGCCTTTCGTAACTGTAGTTGTATTTTACCTGCCAGCAGGTAATAAACGATTCAAACAGGGCGATCGAGGTCAGTGCATAGGCTTGTGCCGTCTTTACCGCATCGGCATGGCTTTGCTTGCAGGCGATCGTGGTAATACCTATCCAGTGCCCGCCCGGGGTGATCTTCTTATCGGCAAACATCATATGTCCATTGTGCACCACTACAAAGGGGTTATCGTCCCAGTAGCTGGCTATGGTTTTTTGTTCTTTGGTCAGCGCTTTGTTTTGCTCATACACTTCCATCGCCTGTTTAAAGAAAGCACTGTTCTTATCGTCACTAAAGGCTGGTGGCGCTGGCGGTGGGAACATGCCTGAGCTATCGATCAGCAGCGGGTGCATCTGTCCCCAGCAGTATTCTACTCCATCCATATAGTCCGGCGGGGTGGGCCGCCATTTGCCCGGGTCACTGGCACCCAGGTATTTCGGCTTGCCACGGGTCTGGGGGTAGTTGTCTACACTCGCTCTTTTCAGGATCATCTGCCCTATCTTCTCCCCAAAGTCCACCGAACGGGTATAGGTTTCTTCGTCCAGGTTATCTTTGAACCTAGCATATACCTTGTCCTCATACTTTTTCAAGGTATCTACCGAGAAGGTCACTTTATGGGCCACCGTAAAAAAGGCTTTGGTGGCTGCCAGAGTATAGTTATACGTTTTGCCTTTCTCCGGTTCGGGTGGCGCGCCGAAGCCTTTGAGCTGGGCCGCGATCGAATTATACTTTGGATCGGCATAGCGGATAGCTTCGTAAGCGGCCAGCGAGGTGTAACCGTAAATACGGCTGGCTACTGGTGGCGTGAATACATCATAAATGATCACATTGGTCAACTGGTCCACGTTATCGTGCAGCACTGCCGCATCGTCGATAGAGCCGCTACCTGGTTTGTGTGTGCAAGAGGACATCAATGCACCCACAGTGGTAATAATAAATAATATTTTTAAGGGTCTCATAATCAATTATTATTTCATCGGCACATTTCTTGCGTGCCCAAAATTGTCTGTAATGGTAACTGAAGCCATTGTATCATCAATATTCATAAATCTGCCAGATTGGGACAAGAAAGAATCGCCATAATAAAACTCTTGTTTGCCGACTTTTCCATTTTTGTAGGTTATGGTAGCAAACATATCCAATGGCTGTAATTTAATCAGATGAGCGTTTCTTTTAAGCTCAAATATCTTCATCACATCCCTGTTTTGACTGGCTGCCAGCAAATAATTTCCATGCGCACCGGCAATCTTAACCAAAGCCTTTCCATTTCCCGGAATATAAATACCGGATTGCAAAATGCTTAGTGGCTTAAAATTGCCTTTACCATCACCCTTCAGCATTAATCCGTTAAATGCGTCATAACGACCAGTGGTAAGTTCGGTTCCGTAATCGTTGCCGTTCATCACTACGTCCAGGTTACCATCACCATCAAAATCATCTACAGACATACCACAAAGCTGCGATAGCTGAGCTTGTATAGGTAAAGGTATCATAGTAAACTTACCATTCCCATTATTGCGCAGGTATACAGATTGCAGTGTATTAGCCTTAAGACGTAACGCACCTTTCCGCATTTCAGGAGTTATTACCTCGTCCATAGTAGCGGTAGCAAGCGACTTATAATTCTGGAATTTCACGCGCATGCCTATCATTTGTTTTACAATATCGTCTCGTGTGTGTACCGGAAATTCTTTCAGCTTTCCATCCTGATCCTTCAGGAACACAGACGGGAAAGCATCATAGCTGCCATTATTATCAAAATCTTTGGCAGTTATATAGACCGGGTACTGGTCACTTGCTTTAAAGAATGTATTTAACCCGGTATTACCAACTATGTAATCAATTCTGCCGTTGTGTTCAAAATCGCCGGCTACTATAGTGTTCCACCACCCAAGTTTATCACTTATACCCGTATTGGCAGTTACATTTTTGAATACACCATGATCATTTTTTAAGAATATTATCGGCGTCCATTCACCGGCCATCACCAGGTCGGGCCAGCCATCATTGTCAAAATCGGTAAATACAGCATCGCAGATAAGGCCGACATCTTTAAGGTCCTTTGCTACAGACGAAGTAACATCCGTGAACTTAACATGGCCATCCTTGCTATCATTCCGTAAGATAATACTCGAAACAGGTTTTGGATAATTCCATGGGTCAACCCTGCCGGATACAAACAGATCAAGTTTGCCATCCTTATTGAAATCAACAGCCCGAACGCACAACTTACTGGTGTAGTTTTTAGGCAGCGCATCAGTGGCTTCCCTAAAATTACCTTTACCATCGTTAATGTAAAGCCTATCCTGATAAAAGGGTGAGCCGGATTGATTGGCGTAACCGCCGCTGGCTACATACAGGTCAAGCTTACCATCACCATCTGCATCAAAAAGCAGCAGACCTTCATCCTTGAACTTTTCATTAGGATTTATTGGGCCGGATAATAAATTGCGTTGTACAAATTTACCATCAGGTTGTTGCAAAAATAGTTGTGATGGATATTTTGATGTACCACCCACTATGATATCATCAAGGCCATTACCATCTACATCGCCTACAGCTAATCCCGGCGAGTATTCGGAGAGCTTGTGCGGTAATAGTTTTTGTACATTGAAGTCGATATAGTCAACATCCTGGTGCTTATAATTTACACCCAGCATTTTCGTTACTTCACGGAACAGGGATTGTTTGTCTATTTCAGGTTGTTTAAAAGTGTATAGGTCCTGGGCATTAGTAATATTTACTTTCAATACCTGGTCAGCTTTTACATTTTGCAACGTTTGTTTTTTCCCATTCTGCCAGCGTATCACCACCGAATCGAGTGTAGTAACTTTACCAAGACCAAAATGAGCTATATTTTGTATGGTAGATAAGTATCCTCTAAACGGAGTATTCTCATATACCTGGTGTTTGCCATGATCATAATAAATGTCGGCCCAAGCACCTATTCCGTTCCTGTTATCAGGACCGCCCTGGAATGTGATATGTAAGTAATGGCTATTGTTTGGATCTTTTTCTCGTGAAGTATTTTTATAGATCATCGCCTCGTCATCAATATTATTGATGATCACATCCATATCACCGTCATTATCCAGGTCGGCATAAACTGCTCCGTTTGAAAACGTAGGTATGTTAAATCCCCAACTCTCTGTTACATCATCAAATTGTAGTTTGCCATTATTTCTGAAAGCAAAATTCGGGATCTTAACAATCGGGATCTGATCCAGTATCTGTTTCTTGGTTGCAACAAAATAAGATTGAGCCCTAAAATTCATAAAATCATGGTCAGTTACATCTCTCGGATAACCATTGGTGATTATGAGGTCTCTGTAGCCATCATTATCAAAGTCGGTAAGCATAGGCCCCCAACTCCAATCGGTCTGCGAAACATTAGCTAAAAAAGATATTTCGCTAAAAACCGGATCGCCAATGGAATCGTTTTGCCCCACCCTTGGCCCCTGGTTTAATTGCAATGTATTGCGAGGATATTGGTACTGATGTCCGAAATAATCATAGTTTTGGAAGAGTTGGTAGCTATTAGACCCCATAAACATCTTCTTCCGGTAATTATCCGGTGGGTTCATATCCAGCTCAAATACGTCAGCCAAACCGTCATTGTTGATGTCTTCTATATCCTGGCCCATCGCACTTGCCGATGTGTGCTTAAAATATTCTTTTGATTTATCTGTGAATGTACCGTCGTGATTATTAATGTAGAGTATATTATCGGGCAAAAAGTCATTTGTTACATAAATATCCTTCCACCCGTCGCGGTTAATATCAACAGTTGTTGCAGCATGCCCAAAGCCTTCTATTTTTATGCCCGCTTGTATGGATACATCATGGAATACCGGGTGTTTTAGCACCGGGTCCCAATCATTACGGTACAATC
>DATHLW010000543.1:0-3132 GCA_035487675.1 Mucilaginibacter sp.
CAGGGAGATGTGAGGGCGATACACAATAGTTATGGTACCTATTTCGTTGTTATACAGCACGGGGAATACTTTACTGCTTATTCAAATATGAAAACAGTAAGTGTATCTGTAGGCCAGAAAGTAACCACGAAACAAAATATCGGGACAGTGGCTCTTGAAAGCGTTACAGGCATTCCTAAGCTTAGTTTCCAGGTGTGGAAAGGTTCAACACCGGTTAATCCGGCTATTTGGCTGACGCCTCAATAATAAATGTTTAAAATTTGTGCCATATTATTCTCTATATTTGTAAATTAATTTTTGATGTATGTCTAGTTGTGTTTTATTGTTCTTGAATATTGGTGGCCCCGAAATGATCCTGATCATTTTTGTGGCATTATTACTTTTTGGGGGTGAGAAGCTTCCCCAAATTGCACGTGGTTTGGGAAAGGGAATAAGGGATTTCAAAGATGCTTCGGAAGGGGTAAAACGCGAAATAACTAACCAGATCAATAATTACGAAGAAAAGAAACCGGAAACTCCGGCTCAGCCAATTGTTGACCCGCAACACGAACTGCCAATCGCGACTGAAGAACATAATGCTACATCAGAAGCTGAAGTTGCAGTTCACGAAAATGATATACCCAACCCGACAGCAGAGATGCCGGGCGTCCCTAATACTATACCTTATAATGAAAATCACGGGGCAGTGTCAGAAAGCCATGTAACCGAAGTACATCATACGGAAACTGCAGGCACTGAAACAAAATCCGAACCAGTTAAAACAACACACGAATAATATAAATCATAACATAAAATTTAAAAATTATGGGCTCATTAGGCGCACCAGAAATCATTCTGATCATCATTGCAATATTGATACTGTTCGGCGGGAAAAAAATCCCTGAATTAATGAAGGGTTTAGGAAAGGGTATGAAGGAATTCAAAGATGCCCAGAATGGCGAAAGCAGCAATCCTACCAACACCACGACAGAAGAAAAAAAGAACTAATCTCAGGGTTAATTCTAAATAATAATTGCTGATATAAACTTATCTGCTGAAATTTCCATTTCAACGGATAAGTTTTTTATTTTAGGCCCATGGCTAAATTTTATTCCTCTTTGAGTGAAATAAAGAGGGAAATACAGGGAGGCGGGATCACAGTAGAAGGATTGGTGAAAAACTACCTCGCCCAGATCAAATCGAATGCACATCTTAATGCGTTCAATGAAGTATTTGAAGCAGAGGCACTTTCCAGTGCCAAATCTGTTGATGCACGTATTAAAGCAGGCACTGCAGGCAAGCTTGCCGGTATGGTGATCGGCATAAAGGATAATATTTGCTACAAAGGGCACAAAGTAACGGCCTCATCCAAAATATTAGACGGATTTACTTCGATCTACTCATCCACCATTGTTGAACGTTTGCTCGCTGAAGATGCGGTGATCATCGGTCGCTGCAATTGTGATGAGTTCGCAATGGGCGCATCCAATGAGAATTCTTACTATGGCCCGGTTAAAAACCACGCCAATAACAAAAGGGTTGCCGGTGGGTCATCAGGCGGCTCGGCGGTCGCTGTGCAGGCTAACATGTGCCATGCCGCGATTGGTACCGATACAGGTGGCTCAGTAAGGCAGCCTGCTTCATTTTGCGGTTTAGTTGGTTTAAAACCAACCTACGGAAGTATTTCAAGGCATGGTATTATTGCCTATGCTTCTTCTTTTGACCAGGTGGGCCCGATAACGCGTTCCGTAGAGGATGCGGCACTTTTACTCGAAGTGATGGCGGGCGCCGATGATTACGACAGTACTTTATCTCAATCACCTGTTCCAAAATATAGCAATGCGCTTTCATCGGATACCTCGAAAAAGAAGATCGCCTATATACAGGAGGCATTATCAAGTCCGGGAGTTGATGCTGAGGTAAAAAGTGCGTTGGTTCAGTACATTGATAAATTGCGGGCCGAAGGCCATACGGTTAAGCCCATCGCTTTCGAATACCTGGATTACATCGTCCCGGCATATTATATACTGGCAATGGCTGAGGCATCCTCTAATCTGGCCAGATACGATGGCGTGCATTATGGTTACCGGAGTCCCGCCGCGACCGACCTTCAATCTACCTATAAACGCTCCCGTTCCGAAGGTTTTGGCAAGGAAGTGAAGCGCCGTATTATGCTGGGTACATTTGTGTTGAGTGCGGGTTATTACGACGCTTATTATGCTAAAGCACAGAAAGTTCGCAGGCTGATCAAAGAAAAAACAGACAGCTTATTACAGGAATTTGATTTTATTTTAACCCCTACAGCCCCCGAACCGGCCTTCCCGCTCGGAAAAAAAGAAAAAGATCCGGTTGTAATGTATCTTTATGACATTTTTACCGTACAAGCATCATTAGCCGGAGTACCAGCAATTTCCTTGCCTGCCGGAACGAATAATGAGGGCTTGCCATTAGGTTTGCAATTGCTCACTAAACGTTTTGCAGAACAGGAGCTATTAAATTTTTCTAAATATTTCTTAGAACTATAAGGAATTTAATATATTAGTAAAGATTTTCGTTGGGCAACGGCATAAATCAAACCTGGTTAAGAAATGAAGAGATTATTAGTGAGCGTTTTCTTACTGTGTTCGTTGAATGCTGTTAACGCTGCCCCCAACCTTTTCCGCGATTCGTCCCGTACATTTATTCAGTCGAGAGATGGTGCCCTTGATACCATTATGGTGCCTGTTTTAAATGCTGCACCGGTAAATCCTTACCAGGGCAGTATTTACAAACGCCGTTTGGATTCTATCCAGAAAGATGTGCCACTTAATTACAATGCGTATGTGCAGAGCTACATAGATACTTACGTTGCACCCAATCAGCGGGATGCTATGGGGCGTATTTTGGGACTTACCAAATATTATTTCCCTATTTACGAGAAGGCTTTCCGTGATGCGGGTATTCCTGACGAGATCAAATACCTTTCGATAGTTGAATCACAGCTGAACCCTTATGCGGTATCAAGAGTGGGTGCTACAGGCCCATGGCAGTTTATGAGTACAACTGCTAAAATATACGGCCTCAACATGGATACTTATGTTGATGAACGTCGCGATCCGATGCAATCAAGTTATGCTGCAGCAGCTTATTTGAAAGATGCTTACCAGCAATTTG
>DATHLW010000544.1:0-3510 GCA_035487675.1 Mucilaginibacter sp.
TCATTAAGATTCCTTTGATAGTATAGTTCTTTAATTGGATACCATACAAAATATAATTGCCCCTGACGGGCAAACTATCAGTGCAGAGATGAGTCTCCAGGATGTCGAAATCATCAGGTAAGATCATTTCATTGTATTGCAAACAGCGTATGTGTTCGTGATCCAAAATAAAATCATGGTCAAACCCTCTCTCTTGCAGATCAATAATAATATCAATTAAATCATCGTTTTGGCAAACAGCTGTTCTCATAGCAATTATATTTTAATATTAAACCATCATATTTAAGTACTCATAACTTTAAGTTTATCAGCTCAAAGTTCTCACAGAATCGCTTGCGAACCAATGTATCTGTTACGGCTATCATCGTATTAATTATGCACATCAGATTTGTGATCCGTGAATGATAAAAAAAGGATAATTGAATATGAAAACAACATAAAAAGCAAAAAAGCCTTCTTGATTTGAAGACTCTTTACAATACTTTAACAAAAGCTATTTATATACTTGACAAGTGATCAATCAGTACACTTTTTATACCCAGCTTTTATCTTTGAATGCAGTGTAGATGGTGGTATCTCTAATATCTCAGCAGCACCGCGGGCACCACTTATCCGGCCGTTACATTTCTTGAGTACCACTGGTATCAGGAAGCCTACACCAAGGGTTAAACGAAGATATAATTGCGGTATTCTGAATACGTTTTTAATAAAATACCAATGAGGTAGTCAAAATTATTGTACTACAAATTTCAGGTACATCGGCTGATATGACGATGCATAGATCACGGTTTAAATCGTATGTATTAAGCTTGTAAAGGCTGCGTAACCAGCTCAAAATTGAACTATAACACGTGCACGAATTCCCGTTCTGGATAAATAAGGGTGATTGAGATAAGTAAGTCGTTCGACCATATCGAGCCTTAATATTTTAAAGATATTGGCAACCCCGACACCGGCTTCCATATAGGGTCCTTTATTTAATGAATAGGTTAAAGGCACTCCCTGCCCATCTGTTGGAAATTTAAAAAGGGATGGATTGTTTGCAGGGTTATTTTCAGATCGTATCCCACCCCATAATGCTTTGAATGACAGCACTTCGCGCCATTTTAACTTTTTGAGCAGGGGTACCTTGTTAAAGATAAAGCCATTGAAGTTTTGGTCTATATTGATTGCGGCATAATGGTCACTAACAAATTCCAAAAAGTTCATCAGGTTGTAGGAGTCCAGTTGCAAAGCATAGGTTTGGTTAGCGTGATGAATATCCAATAGCGGAAATGGCAGTTGACCAAATATATACCCGCCTTCGGCACTAACGTCGGCATATCCCAATTGCGAAAGGTAAAAGCGTTTAGTAACATTACCCGTCAGATTTTCATAATTATACTGACCACCAAAAACATTCTTAATACCCTGATTATAGCGTAAAGTAAATATTGGATATTTATCTGGTATAGGCGTCCTGTATAACTTGCCCTGGTAATACTTCTCTTGCGGAGCGTACCGCAATTCCATATCAAGCTCAGTCGTATTTAATTGCCTGACATTGGTCAGTTCACCATTACTATTAGCATATTGATACAACAGTGCCCCTGCAGGGCTTTGATCCCATTTCTTAAATTCGAATTTGTAAGAGAAATGATTCAGGTATTCGTGCACATAATCCAGCCTGAAAATATCATTATACAACCAGGTGTCGTTTTTACCCCTTTTGAATGATAACAAGAAATTGTCCTCCTGCACAAACTGCAGTTCTTCACCAGGTATTTTAGTATCGTGCTGAAAGCTTGCACGGATGTATTCCTGCGGAAAGGAATAAATTGATTTATTATTTAAAGCATAGGTTGAGCTCAGGAAATATTTAAACCGCTTATCCTTAAAGCCGTAAGCTCCATAAGTTTCCAAATAATACCTTTTGCTTAAAGTCGTCGTCGTCCTTCCACCCAACCTCAGCCTCAAGCCTTCAACCGGGTTAAAATTGTAAAATGTATTCACCGGCCCCATTTCAAATGGACCATAATTTTTATAACCTGCTAAAAGCAGCGTAATCAGGTCCATTGTTCTTTTAAAAGAGGGGATGGTTTGCAGGCTATCGATATTCTTGTAAATATCTCTCTGATTAGCACCTAAACTATCCGGGCGAGTTTGTTGCCAGTAATCATCTCCTTTTTTTTCGGCATTAGGGTCCACAGCGACTTGCGCCCCCTTATAAACCTCATCGGGCTGTGGATGATTGCTCACAAAATCACTTAATATCACCACGCGTTCCCCATATACACCACCGCCTTTTTTCTTGTTTAATCCGAAATCTGCTTTCATATCACTTTGACTAAGGTGATAACGTCCATCGGTGTTTTGTTCAAATGCCAGCAATAGCTTCATTTGCCTTACAAAGTTCAGGTTGATGTTTTTATTTACAGTTAGCGTCGCATCCTGAACCGCATAATTGCCATCCATAGTTATATAAATCGACCCCTCAAATAACAGGTCGGTTTTGCTCCGGGGTGTAAAACTCAATTCTATCAGTTGAGGTACCGAATCTTTGATGGTATCGGTGATGAAGAATTTGTAGTAGGCCGGCGCGCCATCTGCAATTGGACTTAGCATCTGGTTTCCCAGCATATCAATACTATTGTCGTATATGTCTACGTCCGTATACATACGATTGAAATACAACGTTAAACCCTCATTATCTACAAAATGTTCGTCGTATTTCACCTGCTTACTTGCCTCAACAATTTGCTTTTTAGCGTAAGGCGATTTTCGGTAATAGTTCTTAGATATGTTCTCCTCCATATAAAAAGGCAGCAGGATTTTGCCGCCTATGGCTGTAGAATCCTGCTCCTGGAACAAAAATTGATATTTTCTGAATGCCCCTTTATTTTTGAATTTCTCTGAAAGATTGCTTAGTGAAAAAAATATCCTTTCGTATTTTTTGTACTCGGTATAATCATAATTTGATATACGGTTACTGTTTTTATGAGCAATAACCTGCCTTATTAGCTCCACGGCTGGGTTACCTTTATTGCGGTATCGGGCGTTCTTTCCTGATTTAACTATAACTTCTTTTAATAACTTTCTGTCTTCTGTCAATGATACATCAATGGTCTGCGTTTTTCCGGGTATAATTTCTTTATATACACTACTATATCCTATCAGAGAGATTTTAATTTTCTTAAAAGATCCGGTTGTACTAAGATGGTATTTGCCATGGCTATTGGTGCTGGTACCTATAACGCTTCCTGCGAACATTATGGTTACTGAGGGCATTCCCTCCCCGCTTCTGGCGTCTTTTACCGTACCTTCTACAATCGTTTCTGATTGTTGTGCAGTAGCACTAATAGCTACAAAAATTAAGAGCAGTGTTTTTAAAAATTTGCAATAGGTTTTTTCCATTTACGTTTTTCAGATAGACATAGGATCAACTCAGACAGGACATTAAAACATGGGCATTTGAACAATTACGGAGTTTGTTTAGCGCCTTTTCTTTCAGCCTGCCTACATGTTCTTTGG
>DATHLW010000545.1:0-4669 GCA_035487675.1 Mucilaginibacter sp.
CTGGTAATTATTAACCAGTTCCATATCACGCATCATCCAGTCGTTCATGTATTCGGGCGACATGGTTTCATCCTCATTGTGCGCCGGACCATAGTAAGCATCATATTTAGGATCAAGCACATCTGAATCGAACTTTTTACCACCATTAAAAAACCACCAGTGCTCAATACGATGAGATGACAGGCCAAATATCAGCCCCTGTTTTTTTACTTCAGCAGCGAGTTCACCAACTACATCGCGATGCGGGCCCATATCAAAGGCATTCCATTTGGAGAGCGAAGTTTTATACATGGCAAATCCATCATGATGTTCAGCAACTGGTACCACATATTTAGCTCCTGCCTTTTTAAACAGAGTAACCCAGGCCTGCGGGTCAAATTTTTCAGCTTTAAACATCGGTATAAAGTCCTTGTAGCCAAATTTGCTTTGCGGTCCATAAGTTTCAATATGGTGTTTATATTCTGGAGAGCCCACCAGGTACATCTGCCGCGGGTACCATTCTGAGCCAAAAGCCGGAACAGAGTATACACCCCAATGTATAAATATGCCAAATTTGGCATCGCGAAACCATTCGGCTGTTTTATATTTTGAGAGCGATTCCCAGTTAGCCTGGTATTTATCCTGGGCCCGGGTTTTGTAAATAGCTAAAAAAACAAAAAGGCAAATTAGCAGGATGGTTTTTATCTTCCTCATAATAATTGGATTTGAGAGTTGAACAGATGCCCGAAGATAAATATAAGATTAAAACTTATTTCTCGTAAAACTCAATAGGCAGCCCATCCGGGTCAGCAAAAAAAGTAAAGCGCTTACCTGTAAATTCATCAATACGGATAGGTTCAATAGCGATATTGTGGGATTGAATATGCAGAACAGCCTCATCCATATTATCCACTTCAAAAGCAATATGTCGCAAGCCTGCCGCTTCGGGTCTTGATGGCCGTGGTGGTGGATCTGAAAATGAAAAAAGCTCGATCTGGTATTGCCCGGCAACTTCCAGATCAAGCTTGTATGAATTTCTTGCTTCGCGAAAAACTTCCTGTTTTATGGTTAACCCGAGTACTTCACTATAAAATTGCTTAGACTTTTGATAGTCCGAACAAATGATCGCAATATGGTGTACCCGGTTAAGTTTTAGCATTTATTCGCCAAGGATGGAATGCAATACGTTATCGTAAACCATTTTTATATCAGTGATATGGCCGAATGATTCTTCGTCAACGGCCAAATAACCATTGCTAACAGTTCCCAAAAGGCTGAAATCAACTTCGCTTGTTGCCATCAATTCAATAAAACGCTCCTGTTCTTCGGGGGAAATGCTTACCACTACCCTGCCCTGTGCTTCACCGAACAGGAAGGCATCTTTACGCACAGCGCTGTCCGATTCAATTTCAAAACCTAAATCATTTGGCATAGCCGATTCTGTCAATGCAATAAACAAACCACCGTCAGACACGTCATGTACAGATTGTACCACCGCGTGTTTGATCAGTTGCTTGATCACCTGGTGCATGTCATATTCCTTTTCCAGGTCGAAATATGGTGCAGGCGCTTTTAAAATCTTATGATATGATGCCAGGTATTGTGACGATGCGATATCATTAACCGATTCACCGATCAAATAGATCAGGTCGCCCGGCTGTTTGAAATCAGCAGTCATAATGGTCGATATATCATCTAATACACCCAACATGCCGATAGTAGGTGTCGGGAATACCGGACCTTCATCTGATGACTGGTTATAAAAGCTTACGTTACCGCCGGTAACAGGGGTCTCGAATTTTGTACAAGCCTCGCTCATACCTTTTATCGCGCCAACAAACTGCCAGTAAACTTCAGGCTTGTATGGATTACCAAAATTCAGGCAGTTGGTAATGGCTACAGGTTCACCACCCGCACAGGTAATGTTACGTGCAGCTTCTGCTACCGCGATTGCACAGCCCTTTTGAGGATCGGCATATACATAACGGGAATTACAATCTACTGTAAGTGCAATAGCTTTATCAGTTCCACGAACGCTTACCACTGCTGCATCGCATGGGCGGTTGGTTGTCATGGTTGAAGCACCCACCATTGAATCGTACTGTTTGGTTACCCAACGCTTTGATGCTATGTTCGGATGTGATATTAAGTGATCCGCAACCTCAACCAGGTCAACAGGTTCTTTCACATCTTCTATCTTAAATTTCTGATTTTCTTTATAATAAGCCGGCTCACTGTATTCGCGTTTATAAACAGGGGCGCCTCCGCCTAAAACCAGGTCATCAGCAGGGACATCAGCAACCATTTCGCCATGCATATAATACAGCAGGCGTTTGGTATCGGTCACTTCGCCTATAATAGCACAATTCAGGTCCCATTTATCAAAAATAGCTTCAACTTCTTTTTCTCTTCCTTTGTGCACCACGATCAGCATGCGTTCCTGTGATTCAGAAAGCAGGATCTCGAATGGCTTCATATTTTCCTGGCGCGTTGGTACTTTATCCAGGTCGATACGCATTCCGTGTTCACCTTTTGCCGACATTTCAGAATTAGAGCAGATAATTCCAGCCGCACCCATATCCTGCATACCAACAACAGCGCCCGTTTTGATCACCTCAAGGGTAGCTTCCAGCAATAGTTTTTCCTGGAATGGGTCGCCTACCTGTACTGCAGGTAAATCATTTACTGAATCTTCAGTAATATCCTTTGATGCAAAAGCAGCACCATGTATACCGTCTTTTCCTGTGGCCGAACCCACAATATAAACCGGGTTACCTACACCATACGAAGTAGCAGAAACCGTCTCACCAGCTTTAACAATACCGGCCGACATGGCATTAACCAACGGGTTTACATTATAGCAATCATCAAAAAACAGCTCGCCGCCAACAGTAGGGATACCAAAAGCATTGCCATAATCGCCAATGCCTTTTACTACTCCCTTAATCAGCCATTTGGTACGATCAAGACCAAGGTCGCCAAAACGCAAAGAGTTCAATTGTGCGATAGGCCTTGCACCCATCGTAAATATATCGCGGTTAATACCGCCCACACCTGTTGCTGCACCCTGGTAAGGTTCCAGCGCTGATGGGTGGTTATGAGATTCTATTTTGAAAGCACAGCCTATACCATCGCCCAGATCAACCAGTCCGGCGTTTTCTTCACCCGCTTTTGCAAGCATGCGCGGACCATCTTTTGGCAGTGTTTTTAACCAGGTAATAGAGTTTTTGTACGAGCAGTGTTCGCTCCACATTACCGAGAAGATAGACAACTCAGTAAAGTTTGGCACTCGGCCCAATATTTCTTTTATTCGTTCAAATTCTTCGGGTAGTAAACCTAAATCTTTGGCAGTTTCGACAGTGGTTAATTTCAGGTGCTCCAAGGTAATATCGTTTTTTTGAAAAGATGCGCAAAATTAGGAAAAAGAGCCGGGAACTGAAAGGAAAAGACGAGTAAAAGGTGAAAGCGGAAAGGCGAAAGCTAAAAGGTGAAAGCAGAAAGATAAAAGGATAAAGGCAAAAGGTTGGAATAGATAGAATAACCTTTCACCTTTATCCATTTGCCTTTACCCTCAGTCTGGGTCACTCAATTGAAAACTAATAGGCATACTGAATTTTACGCGTACCTGGTGACCGTTTTGGATACCGGGCTTCCAGGCTGGCGCCAGTTTCAAAACTCTAACTGCTTCTTCATCCAATCCATAACCCACACCCCGCTCTACGACTATGTTCGATATATGTCCGTCTTTCTCAACAATAAAGCTCAAAAATACTTTACCCTGAGCATGCGCCTCGATGGCAGCAGGAGGATAATGCATGTTTTTTTGCAAAAATTTGCCCCAGGCTGCTTCTCCACCGTATGGCTGAGGCATAACCTGTATTTCATAGGTTTCCTTAGGTTTATCTTCAGTTACAGAAGGAATAACTGTTCCTGTGCCCTGATCAGGTATATCAATATTCACTCCTTCACCATTTCCTTTTTTTGTTTCTGTACCAATTGCAGCGGTTTTAAGATCGGTTATATCCGGCGGATTCGTTGCGTTTTTATCATCCGTAGGTACCATACTTGGATATTTTATGGTAGCTACCTGTGCCGGCGGCTTTATTGTCTGCGCTTTCGGTGGGATGACAGGATGGTCTTTTTGATTGGTTGGCGGTGGAATAACCACAGGGTGATAAACAAGTACCTCGCCAGGCACATATTTTGGTTTTAAAACTATATACCCCGTATATAAAACGGCAACACTAAAAAATGCAATTGCCATCGATTTTACCAGGGTACTTGCATAGTGTTGGCGTAGTTCATAAGCGCCATAATCTTTGTTTTTACTGTCGAATACAAGCTCGAGCCACTCGGGGTTGTACAAATCTAATTTTGTAATTGACATAATTTAGGAATTTAATTTTACAATATAACGATAAAACAATATATAATATTGTTAAAATTAAATTTTATTTGTTTTTAAATGGCAATAGAAGTTTTTACGGAACAATGTTTCGTAAACCAACAATGGCAAAAATGATATTTCGATTTATAAAAGACAGAGAACACATCCTATACTCCATTGATGGCCTCATACAGCATGCTAAAACAAGGATGGCTTATAAAAAGTAAAGCCCAACGCTGTGGTTGGGCTTGGTATTGCTTTACATTATCAACAACTACTTTGATACACTACCACCCAGGTTAA
>DATHLW010000546.1:0-3616 GCA_035487675.1 Mucilaginibacter sp.
CGGGTTGAACCGCCTACCATTACCACTTCGTTTATATCGCCTATATCTAAACCTGCATCCTTTAATGCATTATGGCAGCATTGGATGGTTTGTTCCACTTTAGGCAGAATTAATTGTTCAAAAGTGGTTCGGTCAATAGTACACCATATATCTCCAATCTTCTCGTTGAATAAACTCTGGTGGACAAAAGATTTTTTAGCTTCTTCGGCCTTCAGGCGTAGTTCCTGCGCCAGCTCACGGTTTTTAACCAGCTCAGTTTTATCCAATTGATTCTTTTCGATCCAATAATCCATTATAGCGCGGTCAAAATCATCACCGCCTAAGAAAGTATCGCCGTTGGTAGATAACACTTCAAAAATGCCGTTCTGGATCTGCAATATGGATACATCAAAGGTCCCGCCGCCCAAATCATATACGGCAATGGTTTTTGTTTCTTCAGGATTTAAACCGATTCCATAAGCTAAACTTGCGGCTGTTGGTTCGTTCACGATGCGAAGTACATCAAGCCCTGCCAGTTTTCCCGCATCACGCGTTGCCTGGCGTTGTGAGTCATTAAAATAAGCAGGGACAGTGATCACCGCACGGTTTACCGGGGTTTTTAGGGCGTGTTCGGCACGTTCTTTCAGCTCTTTTAATATCAAGCCAGAAAGCTCGATGGGGGTATAGAAACGGTCGCCCACCTTGATCTTTACCAGGCTCTCAGTATCATCATCTATTACTTTGTAGGAAAAGAAATCCTTATAGTTCTCAATATCATGATATGACCGGCCCAATAACCTTTTAACCGAGAACACAGTATTCTGCGGATCGGTTATCAAATAATTTTTGGCCTCGTTGCCTACTGTTATTTCTCCTGCCTGGCCAAAATGCACTACCGATGGCACCAACACACCTTTACCTGTATCATTGATCACCTTTGGGTTTTTATCCGGATCAATGAAAGCCACCAATGAATTGGTGGTCCCCAGATCAATGCCAACAATAATATCTTCTTTCTGTATAGAACCTGTTGCCAGGTTGATAGAAACTTTAGCCATGATAGTTCAATAACAATCGGCAAATGTAGGTAGTTTTGGGGGATGATGTGTCATATAATTGTTTTAGTAATGATTCCGGATTTCGAATTTTCGATTTCGGATTTAATTTATTTACTTTCATCCTGATGATAGGATCTGCACTAAAGAATAAACCAACTGCTGCATATTCATTTTGTTTACTATTACTGCTACTGCTAACTGCCACTAAAACAATGGCCCAGCAATTCGGCGGCAATCCACCATCTATTCAGTGGAACCAGGTCAACACAAAGTCGGCTAAAGTAATTTATCCGAAAGGACTGGATTCGGCGGCGATGGAGGTGGCTAATATTGTTCAGCAGATGAACAGTACCATTCAGCCTACCATCGGATACAAGCAAAAACAGATCAGTATTGTATTGCAAAACCAAACAACTATAGCCAATGCTTATGTTGGTTTGGCGCCTTTCAGGAGCGAGTTTTTCCTGACACCGGAACAAAACAGCTTTGATATCGGCAGTTTACCATGGCCCAAGCAACTGGCCATTCACGAGTTCAGGCATGTGCAGCAATATAATAACTTTAATGTAGGGGCTTCAAAAGTAATGCATGTGCTGTTTGGTGAAGGCGGGCAGGCATTGGCCAATGACCTGGCTGTTCCTAACTGGTTTTTCGAGGGTGATGCCGTTTTTAATGAGACTTTGGTGAGTAACCAGGGCAGGGGACGGTTGCCCTATTTTTTCAATGGATACCGATCCATATGGGCCGATGGGAAAAACTATAGTTATATGAAACTGCGTAATGGATCATACCTGGATTATACGCCCGATTGGTATCCAACTGGCTACATGTTGGTATCTTACGGACGGGAGAAATACGGTGACGATTTCTGGAAAAATGTAACGCATGACGCAGCAGCTTACAAAGGAGGGTTTTCTCCGCTGCAACGCGCTATAAAAAAATATTCGGGCGAAGATTTTAAGAAATTCCGGCAGGATGGATTTGATTTTTTCAAAAAGCAATTCAGTGATGATATAAAACCTTTACCGGTAACTTCGGTAGTGAAAGCCAAACACTTTGTTGCGGATGAAGAATATCCGGCTTATGTAAATGACAGCACTTTGGTTTATATGAAAACTACTTATGATCATTTGCCAGTTTTTGTGGTAAAAAGCGGTAAGCAGGAAAAAAACATCAGTGTGCGCAGTGTCTCACTGGATAGTTATTTCGATTATCATGATGGTATGATAGTGTATGCAACTTATCGGCCCGATCTTCGCTGGACATACCGCGATTTTAGCGAACTGGTGGTACTGGATGTAAAAACCGGCAAAGAAAAACGCATCAGCCATAGCACCAAATATTTTTCGCCGTCATTTAGCCCGAATGGGAAGACCATTGTCGCCGTACAGGTAAATCCGTCAGGGAAAAGCACTATTCACTTGGTAAACTCTGCTAATGGCAAATTTATCAAGGCATTTGGCAATCCTGACAAGTTGTTTTATACCTATCCAAAATATTATGGAAGCGATAAGCTGATCTCCGCAGTACGAAACCCCGAAGGCAAAATGTCATTGGTATTGATCGATATCAGCACTGAGAAAATGCGTTATCTGCTGCCATTTTCTTATCAGCCTATTGGGTTCATCACCGTCAGGAATGATATTGTTTATTTCACTGCTACATTTGGTATAAATGATAAGTCGTATGCCTTATATATTAACTCCGGCAAACTGTATGAGTTGAAGAACTATCAAAAGGCGGGATATATTGGTAATTATGAGCCTGCTGTTTCTGAGAATAAGTTTGCCTGGGTAGGATTTACAGCGGTTGGTTACCAGGTAAACGAGTTTGATAAAAAGGAACTGGAATGGGCCGAGATACCAACTGCAATTCCTGGTAATTTGACGGATATGGGTATCACGGCTTTAGAAAAGAACTCGGCATCTGATCTGTTACCATCCATCAAACCTGAGCCGCTGGAGGTAACCAAATATCATAAAGCTTATCACCTGTTCAATTTTCACAGTATTATCCCTAACATCAGCGACCCGGACTACCAGATTGCCATAGTGGGGGAGAATGTGCTGAATACTTTCCAATCGCAGCTGGCATTTACTTACAACCGGGATGAGCAGTATAAGCAATTAGGGTTTGATGCTATATATGGTGCTTTGTTCCCCTACCTGAGAGCAGGTGCGGATTATACTATTGACCGCCGGGGACTGTATAAAGGTAGCAATGTGTACTGGAATGAAACCGATCTGCATGGGGGCCTTGAAGTGCCGTTGAATTTTAGCCAGGGTAAAAATATCACCGGATTAACAGTTGGTAGCGACTTGTATTTTACGCAGAATAATTTCCAGTCTCCCTATAATACTTTTTTGAAATCGCGCAATTATACGTATGTGAGCAGCTACGTTATATTCAACAATCATATCCAGAGGGCAAGGCAAAATATTTATCCCCGGTTCGGACAAAGCTTGAGTCTTTCGTATAAATCAGCTATAAGCAGTTTTACCAACGATCAGTTTTTGGCAACAGCTAACCTGTTTTTGCCTGGCTTGTCTATTAATCACAACCTGGTCATTAGTGCGGCG
>DATHLW010000547.1:0-3061 GCA_035487675.1 Mucilaginibacter sp.
TACAGGAGAGTGCGGAGCTTTTATGTCTGTTTAATATAAATTAGTACTTTTAAATCGAAACAAGCCCCTCTTTCTTTAACATTTATAATTATTAGCAACTATTAGCCTGTTGGCCCATCTTATCATCTGGGCACACGGGAAGATGCCATTTGAGTATTAGGTTATGAAAATTAATGCCCATAATAGAACAACAAGGCTAAGTATTACGGTTTTGTTGTTTCCATTTATCTTCATGCTATCATGTAAAAGATCATCCCACCAGGAAATGATTAGCATACTTAAAAACCTGAAAGAAAAAAATTATAACAGGTCAAATCCTTTTACCTCTGAAGCAACAATGGCTTACTATGATTCCCTGCTTAACACAGGTAATTATAATAACGACGTTAAGCTGCTGGCATCGAAAGCGGCCCTTGCTTTAAAAATGGGAAAGGAGGAGGAGGCTGTCCAAATCTATCAAAACCTGAGCAGGCAGCTTGATTTCATGTCAAAGTTTGAAATGCTGCCCGATGTGGGCATTGCTTACATGCGGCTTGGCGAACGCAATAACTGTATGCTCAACCATAACGGATCTTCGTGCATATTCCCAATAAAAGATGAAGGCGTCCACAAAATTAAAACCGGATCGCAAAAGGCAATTGAAATATATGAAACGATTTTGAGGGCTAAACATGATGATCTCGAATCAAGGTGGCTGCTCAATATCGCATTTATGACGCTTGGCAGGTACCCCAAAGATGTACCCCCAGAATTTTTAATACCTAACTTAGACGCAGATACTGCTTATAAAGTAAAACCATTTATAGATATGGCTGCCGATCTTGGTCTGAACATAAATAGTCGCGCGGGTGGGGCGATTGTAGATGATTTTAATGGTGACGGCTACCTCGATATCGTTACTTCGGGCTGGGACCTGAACGACCCTATGCATTACTTTCAAAATAATAAAGATGGAACATTTAGCGATTTAAGCGAGCACAGCGGTTTAAAGGCGATCACGGGCGGGTCGAGCATCCAGCAAACGGATTATAATAACGACGGTAAGCCAGACATCTTTGTTTCCCGTGGCGGCTGGAATACCGGGGGATTCGGAAACCAGCCAAGCTCATTGTTACGAAATAACGGTGACGGCACATTTACAGATGTAACCATACCAAGCGGCCTGCTTTTTTATCACCCCAGCCACACCGCTGTATGGGCCGATTTTAATAATGATGGCTGGCTCGATGTCTTTATCGGTACCGAAAACTTAAACGATAAGGGTGGAAAGCATACCTGCATGCTGTATATCAATAATCATGATGGCACCTTTACCAATGTCGCAAAAAATGCCCATTGTGATATAACAGATTTTGTTAAGGCGGTAACATCTGCTGATTATAATAATGATGGCTGGCCCGACATTTTTGTTTCGACAATGACTGGTAAAAAATACTTGTTGAAGAACAAAGGAAAAACAGGTAAAATTCCTGAATTTGAAGATGTTACTGCAAGCTCAGGCCTCAGCAGCAACACCGAAAGCACCTTTACTACCTGGTTTTTCGATTATAATAATGATGGCTGGACCGACATAATGGTGTCTAATTATTTTTTTGATAAAACCCTGGGGACCTATGCTGCAGCCGAAGCATTAGGCAAACCCATACCAGATGCAGGAAATGCTTTCCTATACAGGAACAATCATGACGGTACTTTTACCAATGTGACAAAAGAGGTCGGTTTGAATAAAGTGGTTTTTGCCATGGGGGCCAATTTTGGCGATATTGACAACGACGGTTACCCGGATATGTATTTTGGCACCGGCAACCCTGATTTTAAATCGCTGGTGCCTAATAAACTATTTAAAAATATTGACGGGAAAAAATTTGCAGATGTTACCACCTCTTCGCGGACAGGTAATTTACAAAAGGGACATGGCGTAGCTTTTGCAGATCTGAGGAATAGAGGTATCCAGGATATTTTTATAGAAATGGGTGGCGCATACATAGGCGACTCTTATACGAGCTCATTATATGTAAACCCCGGACAGGGTAATAATAATTGGATCAGCCTAAAACTGGTAGGCGTAAAAGCTAATAAGGTGGCCATTGGCAGTCGTATAAAAGTCACCTTCCGGGAGAATGGCGTAAGCCGGAGTGTCTACAAGGATGTTAATTCCGGAGGCAGTTTTGGATCATCGCCGTTACAGCAGGAAATCGGAATAGGACGCGGGCAATTGATTGATGACATTGAAATACGATGGGCCGGGAGTCAAACCATACAGCATTTTAAAAATGTTAAGCCAAACCAATTTTTAAAAATTACAGAAGGGAACCAGGCGCCCGAAGTGATCAATCTGAAAAAGCTAACCTTTATGCGTAAATCAGATGCATCAATGAATATGCCTATGGCGGATAAATAGTATCGTTTATTTGTTGCCAGGCGTTTCCTGCTTTTTTACTTTGGACAGTCGTACAAAAATAAATATCACGGCGCCAAGCATTAGTGCTGATGAAACAGATGCAACCACTATCTGCCAGGTTTGATGCTCGTTAATACCGTTAATGATACTATTAATATTCACCGCCATAATCCCTACGAAAATGATTATTAGCAGTATCAATCTTTTCTTTATAGGATCCATATTCTAATATACTATTTAAAAATAAAAGCCGGTAGTAGGCCGACTTGAAAGTTTATTGTAAAAGTCCCTCTCCCCCTGGAGAGGGATTTAGGGTGAGGCTGATAGCTTCTTATTTAGTAACGTACATCACTTCTTTTACCGCTTTGATCACTCTTTCAGGATTTGGCAAGTATTCCTGTATCAAAGTTGGTGCATAAGGAAGCGGAACGTCGCCGCCCATAATGCGCAGGATAGGTGCATCCAGGTAATCAAAAGCATCCTTTTGTACTTTGAAGGCAACCTCAGTAGCAATTGAACCCAATGGCCAGCTTTCTTCAATAATCACCAAACGGTTGGTTTTCTTTACAGAGCTGATTACTGTATCATAATCTATAGGGCGTACAGTACGCAGGTCGATTACTTCAGCATGGATGCCTTCTTTTTCCAGTTCGGCAGCAG
>DATHLW010000548.1:0-6025 GCA_035487675.1 Mucilaginibacter sp.
TGGTAGCCTAACCGTTTTATCTGATTTCACAATTTCAATGATCTTACCTTCCAAAGTCCTGATCACATTTTGCATATCGTACTTTGTCTCAGCCTCAGTAAACCGTAAAAATCGTACGCCTAAGCTTTCTAACTTTTGTTGCCTTATCTCATCCTTAGCAAATGCTTCTTCATAATTATGGCTCATTCCGTCGATTTCTATGGCTAGCATTAAGCCTTTGCAATAGAAATCAACTATGTAATTGTCTATGCAACGCTGCCGGTCAAAATCAAACCCCCAGAACTGATCATCCTTCAATTCATTCCACAGTAATACCTCTCCGAAGGTCATATCATTTCGAAGTTTACGTGCTAAAGCTTTTAAATTTTTGTTGTATGGAATTATTTTGGGCATGAACAAAATTCGTTAACCCCTCCCTACCCTCCCCAAGGAGGGAATCGCGCGGGCCAGGCTTTTATCAAGTCTAATTAATCCTGCTTCTTATCCTTAACTATCACAAAAACATCCTCATTATCTTTCTTCATGAGGTACTTTTCGCGGGCGAATTTTTCGAGTTTCTCTTTATTGGAAGTTAGTTCATCAAGGTCCTGGTGAACTCTGGCGGTCTCTTTCTGGTAAAAATCACGCTCCTGCTGTAGTTTGCTTACCTGCTGATGGTATTCCCATTGCGAGAAGAGGTCATTCCGGTCAAAAAATACCATCCACACCAAAAATACAGCGGAAACCAACAAGTATTTATTTCTGAAAAGATTAAGCAGCTTCATGCCCATCGCGTAAATTTTCGTTTAAAGCTATTTAATTTATTTGAATGGTGCAAATATTTATTGGTTGATTAAGTTGATTAGGTTAAGTGGTTGATTAGGTTAACTTATTCAACTCAATCAACCTAATCCAACTCAATCAACTATCTTCTCCCCCCAAACCTCTTCTTCCCATCCCTATGCCCTGATGACCTAGGATGACGATGGTTAGAACCACCGCTGCCATTTTTAGCAGGCTCTGATTTCTTCGCTACTAATGCCGGGCTCATAGGGTAGGGGTGCGCTTCGGTTACCGGGATAGGCTTGCCGATCAGCTTATGAATGTCTTTCAGGTATTCCAACTCTTCCTCGTCGCAAAAGGAGAAGGCAATACCATCCGCACCGGCCCTGCCTGTGCGGCCTATGCGGTGTACATACGTTTCGGGAATGTTAGGTATCTCGTAATTGATCACGTGGGTTAGCTCGTCGATATCAATACCGCGTGCGGCAATATCGGTAGCGATAAGTACCCTTGTAGTACGGTTCTTAAAGTTGGCTAAAGCACGTTGCCTGGCGTTCTGTGATTTATTGCCATGAATAGCCTCGGCAGTTATTCCAACGCGGGCAAGGTCCTTCACAACTTTATCGGCGCCGTGCTTGGTGCGTGTAAAAACCAATGCCGTTTTAATGGTTTTATCCTTTAGCAGGTGTATCAGTAACGATCTTTTATCCGATTTCTCAACATAATACAACGTTTGCTGTATGGTATCCGCAGTAGATGATACTGGGGTAACTTCCACTTTCTCCGGGTTTCTCAATATCGTATCGGCCAGTTGCTGAATCTCTTTTGGCATGGTGGCCGAGAAGAAAAGCGTCTGTCTTTTTGATGGTACTTTGGAAATGATCTTTTTCACATCATGCACAAAGCCCATATCCAGCATACGGTCGGCCTCGTCAAGCACCAGCATTTTGATATGGTCAAGCTTTACAAAGCCCTGGTTCATCAGGTCGAGCAAACGGCCGGGGGTAGCTGTTAAAATATCAACACCACGACGCAAAGCATCTACCTGCGGATTTTGCGATACCCCGCCGAAGATCACCAAATGCTTTAAGCCAGTATGCCTGCCATAAGCGGCAAAACTCTCGTCAATCTGGATGGCCAGCTCGCGGGTTGGGGTTAATATAATGGCCTTAATGGTCTTTTGTTCCTTGTGCTGCAACCTGTCCTGGTATAGTAACTGCAGTATCGGGATGGCAAAGGCAGCCGTTTTGCCGGTGCCGGTTTGCGCGCAGCCCAACAGGTCGCGTTGTTGTAATAAAATAGGTATGGCTTGTTCCTGTATAGGTGTCGGTGTGGTATATCCCTCTGTTTTTAGGGCCCTGAGGATAGGCTCAATTAAATTTAAATCTTGAAATGACATGTAATATATCTAATATAATAGTGCAAACGCGAATGCATAAGCGGATCTGAAGAGTCGTCCTGAGAAATCAAAACCGTAAGCGAACGGGTAATTATTTCGGCAAAGATACGGTTTTTTATTGAGGTTAGGTTTAGTTGATTGGGTTGATTGAGTTAGATTAAGTTGATTGAGTTATTTAACGCGTCCGTCCGTCCGTTTTCTAAGCCCATGCCTATGGAATAAGTCGGACGCTCTAAATTCCCTCCTTGGGGGGTGCGGCTGTATGTGATGTGGCAGGGAGGGGCTTCTACGCCATGCAGTAGAACACACCCCTGCCCCTCTCGAGAGGGGAACCGAATGCGCACCTCCGTCCAAACCCCTATCAACCTAAAAAACGGACGGACAAACAAAGGAGGGGTTGATTAAGTTATTAACTGCGATACTGATTAGTGCAACCCAATCCAACCTAATCTAACTTAATCCAACTCAATCAACTTAATCTAACCCAATCAACTGACACATGAACAATCTTTAAATTAAAATGCTTACTTTAGCCTTACCAATCACATTTGAAATATGAAACGACTGTTACTTTTATCTGTTTGCATTGCCTTTTTTGCAGCTTCGTGCAGTAAAAAGGCAGTTGTTCCCAATCTTGGTCTTAAAGATACAGTGACCGTAAAAGACACCATTTCGGCAACGGTCGACGGGGTAAATGAAACTTTCAACTCCGTAGACACGGTACGATTTTACAGCGCGACAAGTATGTATATTTCCGGCACTAACGCAACCAACTCAGATAAGATCATATTTATATTTCCTGAATTAAGTGGAAATGTTATTGGAACATATGATAGTGCCGCGGCAAGCAATAATGCTATCCAAATGCTTTATGGGCTAGGGCCGGGTTACACTGCGAATAACTATTATTATAATTACCACGTTCCTAACGGCCCTGCTTATGATGGTTCAGTAACCATTACAACATTTACTAATACCACCGTAAAGGGTACTTTTAGTGGTACGCTTATCCAGGAATCATCCGCGAGTGTCGGTCACGGGCCGACGAAAACCATTACCAACGGGAAGTTTACGCTGGCTATTAAATAGCATTGTTCCATTTGTACATTTGGTATCAGCTTAAAAAACGGACGGACGGTTTTAGTGATCAGTGATTGGAGATTAGCGATTGGGTAAAGGGTATTTTTTATTTTAGAGTATTTATAAATGTTGAATTTAATCCGGCTGCTTCCACATATATTTCTTCGAATTCAACCGAATCTGTAATGCCTATTCCTCCTTTGGGCTCAAGAACAATATCATTCAGAACAATTTTGAAGTTGAAATCATTAGAATTGGCAATTCCTTTTTGTTCATAAAGAGTTCGGATTCGATTCTTATATTTTTCATAAGAGTGGTGGGGAATTAATTCACCCCCAACTACACCCATGCTTTCATCGATGATTTTAAAATCAGCCTCACCAATCAGGTCATCATCTATGTAAATAAATCCTTTCATTATTTTATTCCTTTCATGTCGCCATATTTTTCCGCTATTGCGTGAAGTTGCCTTAATGTTGATTGTATGTAAGTTTGATCCGATTCAAAATCAAAGTCTAACCTGTTATCGAATTCGCTATGGTCTGAATATTTGCCAATAACAGAAATATGGCCGTTAACATCATATTTTAAATTGAAGTCCAAATCTCTCTCGTAATTATTGAAATGCACATCACCTTTCAATTCTTCGTTAGCGGTTAAAAGTTTTTTGCAGAATTCAAATATTTCGCCGGTAGTTACATGCATAGTGGACTTGACCTTGAAATTGCCCGAATTGATTTCAATAATACTTCGCGTGTCATAACCCCCGAAATGTGAAGTACTTTCAGGGAACCCAAACACTTCCGAAAATGTTATTTTTCGAAAATCAGAACCGCCTTGTATAATGAATTCTTCAATAAAAGTTTAGAGATGATTAAAAGTAATACTTAAAATAACAAAAAAAGCCCCGATTCCACGAGGCTTTGTATCATTCGAAATAATTCGTGCAATTCGTGGGTTTATTTCTTCGCGTATTTAAAGTTCTTGCCGATAAACTTCGCGGTGTCGCCCAGTTCTTCTTCGATGCGTAGTAACTGGTTGTATTTAGCGATCCTGTCTGAACGGGAAGCCGAACCGGTTTTGATCTGACCGCAGTTTAAAGCAACTGCCAAATCAGCTATGGTTTAATCTTCAGTTTCGCCCGAACGGTGACTCATTACAGAGGTATAACCGTTGGTTTGAGCCAATGATACCGCATTGATGGTTTCGGTTAATGTACCAATCTGGTTTACTTTTACCAGGATAGAGTTGCCAATATGCTCGTCGATACCTCTTTGTAAACGTTTTACATTGGTTACAAATAAGTCATCACCAACTAACTGAATTTTGCCGCCAATTTTATCGGTCAGTAATTTCCAGCCATCCCAATCATCCTCAGCCATACCATCTTCAATAGAAATGATCGGGTATTTTGCTGCCAGTTCGGCCAGGTAATCTGCTTGCTGGGCGCTGGTACGGATAGCACCTTTTTCGCCTTCAAACTTGGTGTAATCGTATTTGCCGTTTACATAAAACTCAGATGCAGCACAGTCAAGCGCAAGGCATATTTGCTCTCCTGGTTTGTAGCCTGCTTTTTCTATCGCTTTCAAAATAGTTTCTGCGGCATCTTCGGTTCCGTCAAAAGTTGGGGCGAAACCACCTTCGTCGCCAACAGCGGTAGACAGGCCGCGGTCGTGCAATATTTTTTTCAGGTTGTGGAACACTTCTGATCCCCAGCGTAATGCTTCAGAAAAAGAAGGAGCGCCAACCGGCATGATCATAAATTCCTGGAATGCAATAGGTGCATCAGAGTGAGAGCCACCGTTGATGATGTTCATCATCGGGATAGGCAATGTATTTGCGTTAACACCACCAATGTAGCGGAATAACGATTGACGGCTTTCCTGCGCAGCAGCTTTGGCAACAGCTAAAGAAACGCCCAGGATAGCATTAGCGCCTAATTTGCTCTTATTTTCCGTGCCGTCAAGTTCTATCATCAGGGCATCGATGGCGTTTTGTTCAAACACGTCTACTCCTTGCAGTTCTTTGGCAATAATATCGTTTACGTTGGCAACGGCTTGCAAAACGCCTTTGCCCATGTATTTTGATTTGTCGTTATCACGAAGTTCAACAGCTTCATGCGCACCGGTAGAAGCGCCAGAAGGTACAGCCGCACGGCCCAAAGCGCCATTTTCAGTTAAAACATCTACTTCGATAGTAGGGTTACCACGCGAGTCGAGTATCTGGCGGGCGTGAACGTCAATAATTAAGCTCATCTTAAATTGATTTTTAGGTATTCGAAATTTTAGTTAGTGTCAAAAGTACACTAAATGTGTTATACTTTCCAAATATACAATTTCAAATAACTTTCGCTGAAATTTACTTTAAGATTAACATAAAATTAATGATGACACGATTACAGGATTGAAATGATTTAACCGATAGGATGTTGAGATCATATAAAATCCGTTAATCCATAAATCGTGTCATTCCCATTTAAAAGTTTTCACCGCAACCACATAAATCCCGATAAACCATGCACCTAATATTAATAACTGGTGGCTAACATCCGTAAGTGATGCACCCTCAAAAGCTACTTTACGCATAGCCTCATTGAGGTGGGTTAAGGGCAATACCCTGCTAATGGATTGCAGCCAGCCTGGAAAAGCGCTGGTAGAGAAGAATGTGCCTGACAGCAGGAACTGCGGTAGTGTGATGATGTTGGAAAATGGAGGAACAGAGCTTTCATTCTTAGCTACGCCGGATATGATGAAGCCGAACCCCATAAATATGATGAGCCCGATA
>DATHLW010000549.1:0-7191 GCA_035487675.1 Mucilaginibacter sp.
AAACAATATCTTACTACTATAAAGGCTAAAAGAGATTCATTAAAAGGCTTGTTCATCAAACTATATGACTGGCAATCAGTCACCAGCGAAGACAGAAAAGAAGCATGGGTAACTACATGGGCGTTGCGGTCTTTTGCTAACAGCAAAGGCGAAAGGGATTCATTAGAATATGTTCAGGATATGCAGTTTAAAAATGGGAAGATTATAAAGATAGATGAGTATGTGAGGCACACAAAAGAGCAATAGTCAGGGTTCTTTCCTCATCTCCCTCAACATTACATTATAAGGCCATTTTCTCAACATGGCATTCACAGTATTAATAATACGTTTGGCGCGTGTCTCACCTGTTTTGGCACTGTCTATCCATTTAATAAAGTAATCCCGGTGAGATTTGGCCAGGCCATTAAAAAACTCGAAAGCTTCAGGTTCAAAATCAAAACACTCCTGCAGATCGGCAGGCATTTCTATTTTAAAATCATCGTCAGACTCCAGCTTTACCTGCAGCATAGCCCCCGCATTCTTATGTATGCCCTTTCTCACTTCGGCCTTCAGGGCCATAATAAAGTTGCCTTCGCCCATAGGCATCAACGCCATGCCACTTACTGCAAAAGCATCCAGCATACCTCTTACCCGGAACGATTTTTTATTTCCCGGCTTCATCTGCTGGGCTATATCGGCAGGTATCTCGATATAAGTCCAGCCAGTTTTCTCACCCTGCTCGGCAAACTGTAAAATTATGGTAGTAAACTCAACCATGATAAGCGCAAATTAGTCAATATCGCAAATATGTCAATGTATTGTAACGAATGTTAAATGTTTGTTAAAAATGTCATTTCAGCTCCTTTTCCTGTAACGGACACATATTTGCCGCTGTCTTATAATCATAAATCAAATTATTTATCTCAAATACAAATACTATGAAAACGTTAAAAGCAATGATGATGGGATTGGCTTTACTATTGGTTTGCGGCATCACACAGGCAGCACCAACAAGCCACGGCAATTCAACAAAGGACGAAGTAATTAATACTTATTTAAATGCAGTTGTACATGGCAAACTGGGTGGAATTGACGAGGCGATAGATGATGATGCACAATTTAACATGAAGCGTGGAGATCGTGTAAATACATTGAGCAAGCCACAGGTTTTAGATGCCTTAAAATCGAATGAGAACGTTGACCAGGATTGCCAGTACACCAAAATTGTATTACAGGATGATGACCAGATAAGTGTATTGAAAGTTGATATGAAATATGGCGACTATACGCGGACCGATGTCATCACCGCACAACATGCCGGCAGCGGATGGAAAATAACGAAGGTGGAAACCTCATTTAAATAAAGGGTGATTATTGTTTTGTTTTGTATGAGAAAGGCCCGGTTAACGGGCCTTTCTGTTTTGATACTTAATTGTATCCTTTTATTCACCCTGCTTCACTTTTTCTATATAATCCGGAACAAGTCCATGTGCTTCTTTATGTGTTTGAATAATAGCGGTTGAATCCGGAGCTTGCGAAAAGCATACAACAACGCCGTCTTTCTCATTCACCCAATAGTTGATAAAATTCACGCCATATTTTTTTTCAACAGCCAGGTCTTTTTGATGAGCAGCTGCCACGTCTTTGGCAATAACCTTTCCGGCACCAAGATGGTGTACATCCAGGAAGAAATCCCCGCCGCTAACTTGAGCCGATTCCTGGCCAGCTTTTACAAGGTAGATCTGTTCAGGCAAAAGACCGTGAGCCTTGGCGTGTGTTTTACGTACCGCTTGCGAATCGGGGGCCGATGATAGACAATATACATTGCCATCGGCTTCATCCACCCAGTATTTAATAAAATGCACATTGTACTTTGATTCTACAGCCAGGTCTTTAGCATGTGCTTTCTCAACATCCTCATATTTTACTTTACCCGGCCCAAAATGGTGTACATCTAAATACAAGTTGTTTGCTGAAGTGGATTGAGCATGCAATTGTGATGCGAATCCGGCAACCATTAATGTTGCTATAATAAGTGAAGTTTTCATAATAAAGTGATTTAAAAGGTGATAAAATAAATTTCTTATACAAAGGAAGGATGAATATTGCTGTTACATATCAGACTTTCACCCCATATTAAAATTCCATCTGCCTCATTTTATTATTCGCAATACCTAAGTGATATCCATACACTACCTATATAGGGAATACCCTGTAATCATAAATTAAATATTTTTTGATGCTATCTTGAATTGAGATATTGCGGTATATTTACTATATTGTATTACGTTGACTAACAGGATATTTATGCTATTATTAGGAATACCCCTGCCTTAAAATAATAGCTCCTTATTATACCCGATGGATATGGAATTGATTGAAAGAGCGGCTTTTCTGGACGCTCTGCATACAATATTTAAGACCATTAAAACAGCCGAAGGGCACTGCCTTTTATTAAGCGGCGAGGCCGGTATTGGAAAAACCTCGTTAGTTCGCACTTTTTGCAATGAAATAAAAGGCGAATGCAAAATATTGCAGGGCACTTGTGACGCCCTGTTCACGCCACGCCCACTCGCTCCATTGTACGATATCGCCTGGCAAATGCAAAGCGACATAATGCAAAGGGTAAAGGACAAGCGGGACAGAGCTGCATTATTTACCAGCCTTTTACAGGAACTAAATGCTCAAAAAGAACCCGTTGTACTGATATTTGAGGATATACACTGGGCCGATGAAGCCACGCTGGATTTTATAAAATTCCTGGCGCGACGCATTAATTATCTTCACTGTCTTTTCATTCTTACTTACCGGGATAATGAAATTCACTCCGGGCATCCTTTGAGGAATGTATTCGGACAGTTATCACGCGATACTTTTACCCGCTTGCAACTTACTGCATTATCAAAAGAAGCTGTTGAAACAATGTCTGCTGAAAAAGGCTACAGCGGAGAAAGCGTTTATAGTATAACTGGCGGAAACCCATTTTATGTTACGGAGATATTGGCAAGCTACAGTTCTGGCGTGCCTGATAATGTAAAGGATTCTATTCTATCGGTTTACAACAGGCAAAATGAAAAGATAAAAGAAGTATGGAAGTTATTATCCGTACAGCCAACAGGTTTTGAAACCAAATATTTGCTGCAAATAGAACCGGCCTGCGTAGAAGCTATAGAGCTATCACTCGAGTCAGGTATCTTGCTTCATGAGCAGGGGCGCATATCCTTCAAACACGAGTTATACCGGAGAACCATTGAGTCTTCTTTATCCCCTCTTTTAAGGGTAGCACTCAATAAAAAGATCCTTGATCTGTTCCTTAAAGACTTTGAGCAAAACCAGGAAATTGAACGCATTATTCATCATGCAAAAAACGCTAACGAATATGAGTTGGTTGTACATTATGCACTAATTGCCGCAAAAACCGCCTCTTGTATCGGTGCCCATAACGAAGCGGCCAAACTTTACTTCTCTGCTATAGAGTATTACCAGGGAAATAATAAAAGCAAATTGCACGAGCTTTACGAAGGATATGCTTATGAATGCTATCTGATAAATAAACATAAGGATGCCATCATTTACATGAACAGGTCACTTAAGCTTTGGGAGGGTGAGGATGATAAGGAAAGAGCCAGTGACTGTATGCGGTCACTGTCAAGGTTGGGTTGGGTTGATGGCAACCGCAAACAAGCCGAAAGTTTCGCCAGTCAGGCTATCGACTTATTAAATGATCAACCTGATTCGAAATCCAAAGCAATGGCATACAGTAATATGTCACAGTTAACCATGATCTACAACCAATACCCCGAATCGATATATTGGGGCGAAAAGGCCATCGTAATTGCAAAGAAATTGGAAGACGATGAAATTCTTTCGCATGCGTTGAACAACGTTGGTACTGTGAAAATGAGGATCGCATCAACCAAACAGGAGGGGCTTAACCTGTTGCAGCAGAGCCTTGAAATCGCTTTAAGAAATTCTTATCATGAACACGCCGCCCGCGCCTATTCAAACCTGGGCTGCAACGGTATTCTCATCAAGGATTACCCATTTGCAAAAGGCATTTTAGAAACCGGCTACCGGTATTGTGAGGAAAAGGATATGGACTCATGGGGGAATCACATGTTAGGGCACATGGCCAGGCTAAAACTCGACACAGGGTGCTGGGCCGAGGCCTATAACGTTGCAGAGAATTTGATCAATAATACCAACCAGGGCACGATTTTTAAGGTAGGCGCAATGGCCATTGTGGCAACAATAAAAATGAGAAGAGGGGATACAGATATACTCCCGGTTTTAATGGATGCAAAAGCTAAAGCATTCGGCACCATGGAACTGCAAAGGATCATACCTGTTCTGGCTGCCTTACTGGAGTATGAATGGATCACCGGAAAAGTACTTGCTGATGAAATTGCTATTGATTACACCATTATCATGCTTGAGCAGGCCGGTGACGCTGATATGGATAATGAGTTTGCTTACTGGCTGTTAAAAGCAAGGGAAAAGTACACACCATTTCATAAATCGCACAATGATTATAACCTGGCAGCCAAATGGGAAAAGTCGGGCTGCCCGTATGAACAGGCACTTGCTTTATTTGAAGGAGATGAAGCAGATAAACGGAAAGCAATTTGCATGGTACAGGAACTCGGTGCTGCTGCGGTTTACGAAAAGTTAAAAATGGAGATGCGCGCATCTGGGATCAAAAGTATTCCAAGAGGAATAAGGGAAACCACCCGTTCCAATATTGCGCGCTTAACTGAGCGAGAAGTGGATGTATTAAAACTCTTAAAGGATGGGATGCAGAATAAGGAAATAGCCGATCGCCTTTTTATATCAGCAAAAACGGTCGATAACCATATTACGTCCATCCTCTGTAAGCTTGATGTAAACTCCAGGGTTAAGGCCGTGCATGAGGCCATCAACCTGGAAATTATAAAATAGGGTGCCCGTTACCGATAAATAGGGTATATCTCTATGATCGCTATGGATGAGCACACATAACTTTGTTGTATTGATCTTTAAAAACTATTCGCATGAAAAAATTTGTAATAGAAAGAATCCTGCCAGGGGCCGGTAACCTTTCACCAGAAGAGCTGCAAGCTATTTCTCAATTATCCTGTGATGTTGTTCAGCAAATAGGCAAGCCTTACTACTGGATACAATCCTATGTTACTGACGATAAGATCTATTGCGTTCATATTGCCGAAAGTGAAGAAGTAATACGCGAACACGCGCGATTGGGTAACTTCCCGATCAACACTGTCTCAGAGGTAAAAACAATTATAGATCCACTGACCAGTAACCTGTTAAAATAACAGTTCCCTGGCAGCAAAAAGAAAAGGCCCTTTTGGGGCCTCTTCTTTCGTGTTTTAACGTTCTGCCGGGGTTACTCGCAACTCCTTCTTTTGGTTATTGCGCAAAACGCTCACATACTGAAACTGGCCTATCTTGTCACCCGTCAGTTGTTTGAACAACTGATCTGATGTCTCGATCAATTGATCATTAAAGGCGTAAATAATATCGCCACTTAATAAACCGCCTTTTTCTGCGGGACTATTATTTTCAACCTGTGTAATAAATAAGGCCTGCTGATTTTTAAGATGGTGAATGGTACGCAATTTGGGCACCAGCCCTATTTGCTGCAGATTTGCGCCAATGTAAGCACGCTTTACTTTACCATATCGTATCAGTTGATTAGCAACTGATTTGGCCGTATTTATACTGATAGCAAAACATAGGCCCTGCGCACCACGAATGGTAGCAGTATTTACACCGATCACTTCTCCGTCAGCATTGATAAGCGGTCCGCCTGAATTACCGGGATTAAGTGAAGCATCGGTTTGTATCATGCTATCCATATTTACACCCGTTTCGCTGCTTAGCGTACGTCCTAAAGCACTGATAACGCCAGCCGTAACAGTATGCTGGAAACCAAGCGGGTTACCGATAGCAATTGCCAGTTGGCCAATACTTAAATTATCTGAATCACCAAGTATGGCTGGTGTATAGTCTACTGCGTCGATCTTTAAAATTGCTAGGTCAGTGTATTGATCTTCTCCTAATAGTGTTGCGCTGTGTATGCTGCCGTCATACAATATGGTTCGTAAATGTGATGCCTTTTTTACTACGTGGCTATTGGTAAATAAATAACCATCGGATGAAAATAAAAACCCGGTACCTGTACCGGTAACCGTTTCGCGCCCCTCTCTTACAGCATACTGCTCGATCTTTACCACAGAGGTGCGCAGTTTTTCAACGGCGTTAATAATTATTTGTGAGTATGAATCCATAACAGATCGACCCACAAAAAACAAACCCATTGATTTTAAGGCACAAAATGGCAGTTAATACTGATGAGTTGTCATTTTTTAAAGAAAACGACTAACTATTTGGCATTTAATTCACGTAAGGTGTCAGCACTTTTTGCCAGCGGTCATACCCGCTGCTGTTCAGGTGCAGGTAATCATTTTCGAAGAGCACAGAATCTGGTCTTGTAGTTCCTTTTTTAAAGATCGACTGATTCATATCTATAAACAAGCTGTTGGGTTTGCCAGCAAGGTATTTCTTTACCAGGTAATTGGCTTTATCAAACTCTGCACGAAACTGCGTCCTGCTGGGGCTTGGCTTAATAGACAGGTAATAGATCTTTGCATTGGGCAATTGTTGCCTGATCATAGAATATAATGTCTTGAAATTACTGAATACTGAGTCAGAGTTGCCGCCATAAGCGATATCATTTTCGCCGGCATAGACAAATATTTTGCGCGGATGATATGGAAACAGGATATAAGGAGTATAATATTTTACCAGTTGAGAAAGCGTACTTCCGCCAACTCCTCTCCTGATAATGGGTTTACCTGCAAAACGCTGCTCAAGGTCGGTCCATTTACGGATAGAGGAACTCCCTATGAACAATATGCCGTTTGGCTTTGGGAAACTCAAACTATCCTGATGTTTAAAATCCCTGATCTCATTATCATATGGGAAACCGCTTTGAGCAAATATTTTGACACTAAAGATAAATGCAATAAATAGCAGCGTTAGTTTCAGTTTCATAGATTAGTTGTTTAACCGATCCTCAAAAAACAAAAATGGCAAAAAACTTTCGATACCGGTGGCTACCCAAACAGGTCCTTGCTGACAATAGAGTAACATTTTTATTGCATGGCCTTGTTTCTTCTCATACTCAGCCAATACCTGTAAACAGGCACCGCA
>DATHLW010000550.1:0-3092 GCA_035487675.1 Mucilaginibacter sp.
GGATGCATTATAAGTCTCCAGGTAATGCATCTCATCGTAAGGGATCAGTTTTTTGAACTGCTCACGGTATGGGGTAAAGTTAACCGCGCCGTGATAGTACAACTCCAGGTTGGGCCATACTTCCAGCAGGTTCTTTTTGCCCGTTATCTCCAGTATACGTTTAAATAATAACAGGTTCCAGGTAGGTACACCGCTGATGCTGGTCACATTCACATCTTTGGTGGCATACGCCATTTTTTCGATCTTCTCCTCAAAATTTTCCAGCAGCGCAATGTCAATATGCGGGGTACGTAAAAACTCGGCCCACATTGGCAGGTTCTTCATCAAAACGGCCGACAGATCACCAAAAAAAGTATCCGCCTTCAATTGGCTCACCTGGTGACTGCCGCCTAAAGTCAGCGTTTTTCCGTTAAATATGCGGGAATTGGGCCGGTTATTTAAATAGAGGGTAAGCATATCCTTACCGCCCTTAAAATGACATTCTTCAAGCGAGTCCTCACTTACCGGTATAAATTTACTGCGGTCGCTGGTAGTGCCCGATGACTTGGCAAACCACCTGATCTCGGATGGCCAAAGTACATTTTGCTCACCCTTAAGCATCCTTTCAATATAGGGTTTCAGGGAATCATAATTTTGTATAGGAACCCGCTCCTTAAACTGGTTCAGGTTTTCGATGCTTTTGTATTGGTATTTCCTGCCCCACTCTGTAGTCTCTGCGCCCGATACCAATTGCTCAAACCACTCCTCCTGCACTTCATTAGGGTATTTCATAAAAAGCTCTATCTGGTGGATACGCTTTTTGATAAACCATGTAAACACAGAGTTAATAAGTGTCATAGGCGGTTGGTTAATTGGTCAGTGGTCATTAGTCATTGGTTTTCTTCCTCTTATTGAGCTACTAATGACCAATGACAGCAAAGCGAAATGACCAATGACAATTTAAACAAATGTTTTTCTTTTCAACACAAAATTAGCCCCTAAATAAACTTTCCGTACCATTTCATTCTCTGCAAGCACCTCTGGCACGCCGGATTCCAGGATCTTCCCTTCAAAAAGTAAATAGGCCCGGTCGGTTATCGATAATGTTTCCTGCACATTGTGGTCGGTTATCAGTATACCGATATTACGATGCTTTAGTTTCGCAACCATTGCCTGAATCTCTTCAACCGCTATCGGGTCAACGCCAGCAAAGGGTTCATCCAGCAAGATAAAATTAGGTTCAGCAGCCAACGCACGGGCAATTTCGGTACGTCTGCGTTCACCACCTGATAAAAGGTCGCCACGATTTTTGCGCACCTTGTGCAGACTGAACTCATCGATCAATTCTTCCAGCTTTTCACGCTGATGTTCCTTGGTCATTTTACCCATTTCGAGCACGGCCTTAATATTATCTTCAACTGATAGCTTACGAAATACTGATGCCTCCTGAGCCAGATAACCTATCCCCTTCTGCGCCCGGCGGTACATCGGGTCACCGGTAATATCTTCATCTTCCAGGTATATTTTACCTTCATTGGGTTTGATCAATCCCACTATCATGTAGAACGAAGTAGTTTTACCGGCGCCATTCGGCCCCAATAATCCTACGATCTCACCCTGAGAAACATTAAACGAAACATGATTTACAACCGCGCGCTGCTTATATTTTTTTACAAGGTTCTCTGCTCTTAATATCATTTTTGTCTGAACCAGAATTTATAGAATTTTAAAATTAACAGAATTTTGACTGCTGGTTTGACAATCAAAAAACTAATCGCTGATCACTAGTCACTAAATCGAATCCCCTTCACATTCAACTGTATTGAACGCTTATCGCGCCAAATATTCTCTTCAATATGGTAACAAATATCAAAAGGCTTACCTTCCTTTATTTCTGCCAGGAAACTTCCCAGTCCAAACCCGATGCAATCAAACGCGTGCGATCCTTCCTGTATTACCGACATTTTCAGGTGATTTTCACCTACCAATCCGGCATAGCCGCTAACATACACATTCCTGCTCAAAAAAACAGGCGACATATTTTCCGGCCCGAAAGGCGCAAACTGGTTCAATACCCTGAAAAACTTTGGTTCAATCTGTTTCAACTCCAGTTCTGCATCTATTCTTATTTCCTGTATTAATTGTTCATCGGTGATGGTTGCGCTCACCACTTCTTCAAACCGTTCAACAAAAGCTTTCACGTTTTCTGGATGCAAAGTAAGCCCAGCTGCATATTTATGCCCACCAAATTGTATTAGCAGATCCTTGCACTCACACAACGCTTCATACAGATCGTATCCAAAAACTGATCGTGCCGACCCCGCCACATGCCCGTTCGACTGGGTAAGAACGATGGTAGGCCGATAATATTTTTCTGTCAGCCGCGATGCCACAATTCCGATCACGCCTTTATGCCATTTTTCATTAAAAACCACAGTCGATTTACGCCCGATCATTACCTGGTCGTTCGCGATCATACTTAGTGCTTCGTCAGTGATAGAGAGGTCATGTTCCTTTCGCTCTGCATTTTTCCCGTTGATCAGCATACCTTTTTCCCTTGCCGCATCCTCGTTGCAGGAGATCAGCAATTCCACGGCATGCTTGGCATCATCAATGCGCCCGGCAGCATTAATGCGCGGACCAAGAGCAAAAACCACATCCGATATGGCATAGTTACCCGTCCGCCCGGCAACTTCCATCAATGTTTTCACACCGATGCAGGGTTCTGTATTCAACTTTTGCAGGCCAAAATAAGCCAGTACCCGGTTCTCGTCGGTAATATGTACAATATCACAGGCTATACTAATGGCTACCAAATCAAGGTAGCGGGTTACTTCCTCGAAAGCGATATCGTTTTTCTCTGCATAGGCCTGGATCAGTTTAAAACCTATTCCGCAGCCGGATAGTTCTTTATATGGGTATTCGCAGTCGTTTCTTTTGGGGTCGAGCACAGCGATTGCTTCAGGCAGCTCCTTGCCGGGAAGATGGTGGTCGCAGATCACAAAATCAACACCCTTGGTATTAGCATAAGCAATTTTATCAACCGATTTGATACCGCAGTCCAGCGCTATGATCAGGCTGAAACCATTATTTGCCGCATAATCGATCCCTTC
>DATHLW010000551.1:0-12455 GCA_035487675.1 Mucilaginibacter sp.
TTATACCTTAACAGAAAATGACGGCGTAACGAAGCTTACTATCACCCAGGGAAACATCAAAAGTAAGGAATCAAAAGATCATTCGGAGCAAAACTGGCAATCGGTTTTTGGGAAGATGAAGGAGATGGTGGAGAAAAGCTATGTATAAAGTTTTTATTTATATAGTTTTCATAAAAATTTGATTAATTGGTATTTAAAATACGATATAACCATTTGTTATGAGCCAAAATCTGCCATTTGAGCAAATAAATCACCCCGGAATTTTTGTTGCAGGCATTGCAACACGCACTACCAACCAGGATGATCGGTCGCAAACCGATATAGGGAATTTGTGGACAAAATTTATGAATGAAAATATTGCTGGGCAGATCGAAGCTAAGCTATCCGATGATATCTTTTGTGTATATACTGATTATGAAAATGATCATACGGGCTGGTACACTGTTGTATTGGGTTGCCGGATAGCATCACCTGACGATTCGGAAGGGATGTTCACAGCGTTGATACCCAAGGGGAGCTATCGTATTTATAAGCCATCAGGCAAATTCCCTGAGTGCGTGGCAAACACCTGGCGGCAAATATGGCAGGACTGCCCGGCGCGAAGCTACATTGCAGATTACGACTTGTACAAAGCAGGTGCAGAAAGTTTCGGATCAACAAAAACAGAGATTTATGTCGGTTTTATTTGATCCGGAAAATTCTTTATTGAGTGAATTTCAGAATGTAATAAATGTATTATCTATTAAAATTCAGTCGTTTACCAGTTTTACCTTCAATTAAGCTTCCGTTGCTATAGGCTAAGTTACCGGATACCAATGTGTGGACAATTTGTGATTTAAAAGTAGTACCCTCAAACGGGCTCCATTGACATTTGTATAAAATATTGGATTTGTTGACGTTCCATGCTTTGTTCAAATCAACCAGTACAAGGTCTGCCCAGTAGCCTTCGCGGATAAAACCACGTTTATCGATCTGGAAGCAAGTGGCGACATTGTGCGCCATTTTTTCAGCCACTTGCTCCAGGCTAATCTTGCCATAATGGTAAAGTTCCAATATGGCGGCGAGGGCATGTTGTACCAATGGCCCGCCGGATGGTGCCTGCAGATAGGGTTGCGATTTTTCCTCGATGGTATGCGGGGCATGGTCGGTAGCGATCACATCTATCCGGCCATCCAATACAGCTTTTAAAATCCCGTCACGGTCTGCTTCTGTTTTTACTGCCGGGTTCCATTTGATCAGGTTACCTTTGGTTTCGTAATCCTTATCGCTGAACCATAAATGGTGCACACATGCTTCGGCGGTAATCCGCTTGTCTTTTAAAGGGAGATTGTTGCCAAACAGGTGCGTTTCCTTTTCGGTAGAGATATGCAGGATGTGCAGCCGGGTATTGTGTTTTTTCGCCAGTTCGACAGCCATAGAGGATGAAAGATAACAAGCCTCCTCGCTGCGAATTTTAGGATGTAATCTCACGGGGATATTCTCCCCAAGCAATTGTTTATAGTGGTTCAGGTTGCTTTTTATGGTGGCTTCGTCCTCACAATGCACAGCCACCAGCATAGGCGATTTGGAGAAAATATTCTCTAAAGTTTGCGGATTATCTACCAGCATATTCCCGGTTGAAGATCCCATGAATACTTTCACACCGCAAACATTTTTTACGTCAGTTTTTAGAACCTCCTCAATATTATCATTGGAGGCACCTATAAAAAACGAATAGTTAGCCAATGAGTTGCGTGATGCTATCTCATATTTTTGTTCAAGTAATTCTTGTGTTAAAGTATTGGGCACGGTATTGGGCATCTCCATAAAACTGGTGATCCCACCGGCAACGGCTGCTCTCGATTCTGAATGAATATCGGCCTTATGGGTTAATCCCGGTTCGCGAAAATGTACCTGATCGTCAATGCAGCCGGGGAACAAATGCAAGCCTTCTGCATTGATCACCTGATCTGCCGGTACATTGATCTGCGCATCAATCCGATCGATCAGACCGTCTTTCACCAAAACATCGGCAATAAACTGTTGGTTTTCATTGATGATCGTAGCAGATTTTATAAGGATAGAATTCATGGTGGCAAAGATAATCCACAAAGGTGAAAGCTTTTGTTATTTTTAGATCTTTAGCATAAAATAACCTTTAAATTAGCTTTTGTTGCACATTAATTACTGAAGTAACTCTGATGAATAACCTCGGCAAAAAAGCGTTTGGTGGCCTTATATTGCTTGTAGTTGTTTTGGGCCTCATATTATTTTTAACTGCCGGGACATTGAATTACTGGCAGGCGTGGGTATATCTTGCTATTTTCTTTGTGTCTGCAGGAGCAATTACACTTTATTTATTGAGAAAAGATACCGCTTTGTTGAAGCGTCGATTAACCGCTGGTCCCGGCGGCGAGAAAGAAAAGACTCAAAAGATAATACAGTCTATCGCTCAATTTGCATTCATTGCTTTTTATTTATTATCGGGCTTCGATCATCGATATGAGTGGTCAAATGTTCCTGTACTGGTCGTTATCGTGGGTGATATTTTGGTGGCTAGCGGATTTTATATCGTTTTTGTAGTTTTCAAAGAAAATACTTTTACATCGGCAACTATAGAAGTTGACGATAAGCAAACGGTGATTTCTACAGGGCCTTACAGTATCGTTAGGCATCCCATGTATAGCGGTGCATTGATCATGTTGATCGGTACACCAATAGCATTGGGTTCGTGGTGGGGATTGATAGCATTTATACTTATCGCTGCAGTAATAATATGGCGTTTACTTGACGAAGAAAAATTCCTTTCTGCAAATCTTCCTGGTTATACAGAATATTGTTCTAAAGTGCGTTCCAGACTAATACCCGGTATATTTTAGATAATCAGTTTGCCCGTAACGGCCACCCGTCCCCTTTCTATCTCCACCTAAAATAAAACCCTATCTTTGCGGCATGGGCCCAACTTTCGAGGATTTTAAATTTAACCGGCAAATACTGAATGCAATAGCCGATGCCGGTTATACCGAAGCTACACCCGTGCAGCAAAAAGCCATCCCGCCTATATTGAACGGGCAGGATGTTATGGGAATCGCCCAAACCGGAACAGGTAAAACTGCGGCTTATGTGTTGCCAATCATTATGCGCTTAAAATATGCACAGGGCGAAAGCCCCCGGGCACTGATTGTTGCCCCGACCCGTGAGCTGGCCATGCAGATTGAAGAAAACGTAAAAAGCTTAGCTGCTTATACCGATTTGCGCGTAGTTACGCTTTACGGCGGCCTCGGACCAAAAACTCAAATAGAGCAGGTGAGCAGAGGTGTGGACATCATTGTTGCGACGCCGGGCAGGTTTATGGATATTTACCTGGCGGGACATTTGGCTACCAAACAACTGCAGGTATTAGTGCTGGATGAGGCGGACAAAATGATGGATATGGGTTTTATGCCTCAGATCAACAGGATACTGGAGGTAGTGCCACGTAAACGTCAGAACCTGCTTTTTTCAGCAACGATGTCGGATAAGATACATCAGCTATCAGCTAATTTTTTGGAGCACCCTACGGTGATAGAAGTTACGCCACAGGCTACCCCTGCACAAACTGTAGAGCAACGGCTATACCATGTGCCTAACATCAAAACAAAGATCAACCTGCTGAAATATTTGCTGGATAGTACAGAGGATATCAAAAAGCTGATGGTATTTTGCAAAACCCGTTCAGTTGCTGAAGACGTTTATAAATTCTTAGCCCGGAAGTTCAGCGAAAACGAGGTAAAGGTATTGCATGCCAATAAAGGGCAAAATACTCGTATCAATTCCATGAATGCATTTAAGAATGATGAGGTAAGGATATTGGTATCAACGGATGTGGCTGCCCGTGGCATAGATGTGAACGATGTGAGCCATGTGATCAATTTTGATGTGCCATTTGTAACCGAAGATTATGTGCACCGTATAGGCCGCACTGGAAGGGCGCTGCAATCAGGCGAGGCGATCACTTTTTGTACGCCGGCAGAGGAATACTATATCCGGAAAATAGAAAAGCTCATCAGGCAAAGCATACCTGTATTTGACGTACCCGCAGAAGTATTTGTTGAAGAAACGCTTTACGAGGAGAGGCAGGACCAGGCAAAGGAGATCGATCTGCAAAAGAGAAAAGAAGATCCAGAGTTTAAAGGGGCCTTCCATGAGAAAAAGACACTTAATCAGCGTAAAAAGTTTGATGTTGCCAGAGCGAAGGCTAACCCGAATTCAAAAGCGGGTAATAAGGCACGATCAAATAAAAGTTTTAAGAAAAAGCGTTAGTTAAAAATGAAATTCAGAATAACACCTCTAAATTTTGCGACTGCATTCTTTTTGTTCTTTGCGGGATACATATTCCTATATGGCGCTAAGATAACCGGTAGCAAATACGAGCATTGGAGCGGTACTATCACCCTTATATTTTTACTGTTTGCCTTTGTAGTGTCATTTCTTGACCTGATGCTTCGTAATTTTTTCCCCAAAACCAAAAGTTTATGGATTGTAGAGATAAGCTTTATAACTTTGGCGACTATTATATTTTTATTGGTTAAATAACAAAATGAAGAAAGCTGAAATAAAACTTACCATAGACCTTGATGATAACAACGTTCCCGAAAGTATTACATGGGAATCAACAGATGCGCAAAATAAAGAAGCGTTGCCTGTAAAATCAATGATGCTGGCACTTTGGGATCATAATTACAAAAATACCCTCCGCATCGACCTTTGGACAAAAGACATGGCTGTTGATGACATGAAACGCTTTTTCTACGAAACATTGCAGACTATGGGCGACAGCTTTTTACGTGCTACCGGCGAAAAAAATATCGTAGAAGATCTTCGCGATTACTGCGCACATTTTGCCGATAAAATGGAAATTTCGCAAAAATAAAATATGAAGCTCAGATCATTCCTGGCTTTTGCCGGCTTTGTAATGCTTATAGCAGCAACTTATTGTCCCTTGTTTAGGCCATTTGGCATAACTACCTGGAATATGTATGACGGCAATAAGCCTTATGGTATTGTCGTGTTGGTTATAGCGATAGTTGGTATAGTGGGTGTGATCTTTATGCAGACCAAAGTGGCGCGAATGGCTGCGTGGTTGTCTGCCATTTTGGTGTTTTTATTCTACGTACTTGCTCTTTTAAAAATACATACTTCTTTTACCTTTATACCATTCCATGCCATCTCCAGGTTTTTGGCCAAACAGATCAGGTTTAAATGGGGGTGGTGGTTATTAGTTGGCGGGCCATTACTATCGTTGGCAGGTGTTTTACGTGAGAAACAAAGGTATAAGATGCCGAATCAACCTGAAACTGTAAACACTAATAGTAGTTTGAATGAGTAGCGGTACAGTTATTATTTAGGTGAGTTCAAATTTTAAGTTATGACTACTTCACCAGGTACATTAACAGAACCGCAGCTTTACGAACTCATTGATCTTGTAAAAAGAATACACGGATTTGATTTTTCCAATTATTCAAAAGCTTCACTGAAAAGAAGGCTGTCAAGGATAATCACACTCAAAAAAACGGGCTTTTATGAGCTAAAGCATTTGCTGGTAAATGACCCCGATTTTTTTCAATGGTTTTTAGACGAGGTGACGGTGAATGTTACCGAAATGTTCCGCGACCCCTCTTTTTACAAAGCCTTAAATACTCAGGTCGTACCTTTTCTATTAGGCTTTCCTCATATACGGGTATGGAGTGCCGGCTGCTCGTCAGGCGAAGAGGTTTATTCGCTATCCATACTATTGAACGAAGCCGGATTGAATCCGAAATCTTTTATTTACGGTACGGATATCAATAGCGAAATGCTTGAAGAAGCAAGAAAAGGCGTTTACAGTCTTCGCAAAATAAAAAGCTATGCCGAAAATTATCAGCAGTGTGATCTGCCCGGATCATTAACCGACCATTTTACAACAATGCACGATGCGGCAAGTATTCGCAACGAATTAAAACAGAACACACTTTTTTCTATTCATAATTTAGTATCCGATAATGTTTTCAACGAGTTTCAATTGATAAGTTGCCGAAACGTGTTTATTTACTTTGAAGCAGATCTGCAGGAAAAAATCTTAGGACTGTTTTATAAAAGTTTATGTCCGAACGGCTTTTTATGTCTTGGCAGTAAGGAGACCATCAGGTTTCCTGAATTCAAGAGTAAATTTAAAACGATCAATCAAAAAGAAAATATTTATCAGAAAATCGGCGATAAATGATTGATAATTGGATATTTAAGTGTTTAAGAGTTAATTAAAATAACGAGGTCTGCCCTGAACCCATTATCCGTGCTTCATGTTCCAGCAACCACTTTTTTCGCCATACGCCGCTTGCGTAACCCGTCAGGTTACCATCGGAACCTATTACCCTGTGACACGGTACAACGATCGCCAGGTGATTTTTACCATTGGCCGATGCAATAGCGCGGATAGCCAATGGATTCTTCATCAGTTTTGATTGTTGCAAATAGCTGATGGTTTTGCCGTAATTGATGGTAAGCAGGCATTGCCAAACTTCCTGCTGAAAACCTGAACCTTCTTGCCTGAACGGGAAATCAAACTCTTTCCTTTCCCCTGCAAAATACTCGTCCATTTGCTGCACGGCCATTTTTAGTGTAGAAGTAGATGGTTCATTCGGTTCAATTTTCTCATCCATAAAATGTACAGATGTGATAAACCCTTCATTTTCAGTAATGCGAATGATCCCGATAGGAGAGTCATAGTAGGTAATTGGCATAATGTAAAGATATGGTTTAGTCCGAAAGTCGGGAAGTCCGTAAGACCGGAAGTAAATCAGCGGTAGAATCTTTCCGACTTTCTGACTTCCTGACTTTTCCGACTACAAAACCTATCTTTGCAAAAAATGGAACTGTTCAACCAAACCCTTAATCTCATAAAAAAGGAGATACTGCTCGAATGGCGCTCTAAGTACGCTTTCAACGGTGTTTTGCTTTATGTGGTCTCAACAGTGTTTGTTTGTTATATTTCATTTGATTTAAGCAAAGGGTTTGTCGGCAGCCAGGGTTACCCGATCGTGTGGAATGTATTATTCTGGATCATCATGCTTTTTGCGTCGGTGAATGCCATCGCCAAAAGCTTTATCCAGGAAAGCAAAAGCAGGTTGCTTTATTACTATACCATCGCCAGTCCGCAGGCTATCATCCTTTCAAAAACCATCTACAATATATTGCTGATGTCGCTGCTAAGTGTATTGGCCCTGTTGGTTTACATGATTTTTTTCACCAATACCATTGGCGATCCACTCTTCTACTTTTTATCAGTATTGCTGGGTAGTATCAGTTTTTCTACCGTTTTTACTATGATCTCCGCCATTGCTTCAAAGGCCGGTAACAACGGTACACTGATGGCTATTTTGAGTTTCCCTGTTATTATTCCTGTTATCCTTGTACTGATCCACCTTAGCAAAAATGCAATGGACGGACTGGAACGAAGCCTGAGCTATAGCAACTTTGGCGTTTTAGGTGCTATTAACGTCATTGTTATAGCCACCTCACTACTGTTGTTTCCTTACCTGTGGCGTGATTAACACATAATGTAAATCTCATTTTCAAAATTGATGTTGTAATACAGTTACTTAAGGCTTATTTAGAATTATTTTAATCTTTATTTGGATTAAGTCTAAATAAGATATTACTTTTGCGGCATCAACAACAGAACAAATGAAAATAAGAACGTTTACTTCGCTTATATTTTTTATGCTCCTATCAGGAAGCTTGCTGGCGCAAAAAGCCAATGTTACTTCAGAAGACTCATTAAATAACAACTCATCAAAAAGTGCCACCACCATCGGCGGGTATGGCAATGCTTTTTATCAGCGCAATTCGAGAACGCAAACATCAAACCTGGACCTGGAGCGTTTTGTGCTTTTTACAGGGCATAAGTTCACTGATAAAATTTCAGTCTTTTCAGAACTGGAAGTAGAGGACGCCAAAGTAACAGGCGGCCAGTCGGGCGGTGAGGTAGCTATCGAACAGGCTTACTTAAAGTTTAATCTGAATGCCAATCAATACATTGTTGCCGGTTTGTTTTTGCCGAGAGTAGGTATCCTGAATGAAAACCATTTGCCGAATACATTTAACGGCAACGAGCGGAACTATGTAGAAACTTTCATTATCCCATCAACCTGGAGAGAATTGGGTGTTGGTTTATATGGCAATCTGAATAATCTGCCCATAAACTATTCGGTAGGGTTAGTTAATGGCCTAAGCTCAGAAATGTTTGAGCATGGCTCGGGTATACGTGAGGGCCGCTTTGAGGGACGGAATGCTACAGGGAATAACCTGGCCATAACTGCAGCTTTACAATTTTACCAGGGCGATTTTAAAGCCCAGGTGTCAGGATATTATGGCGGGACAATTGGAGTTAGCAAGCGTAAAGCAGATAGCTTAGGCTTGCAATCGGGTACGTTCGGTACGCCGGTAGCTTTAGGTGAAGCTGATATCCAATACGCTAGTCACGGTTTTTCAGTAAGGGTTTTAGGCACCATTGTTTCCATCCCGGATGCTGATAAGATCAACAGGGCTTATGCCAACAATACCCCCAAAACAGAATATGGCGCTTATGCAGAAGTAGGATATGACCTGATGCAGTTGGCCGGCAAACCGAAGGATAAACAACTGATCGTTTTCGTGCGTGATGAGAAACTGAATCTGAACGCCAGTATCCCGTCAAACGGAGTGACAGACGGTACATTGAATCAGAACTATGTAGTAGCTGGTTTAACCTACCTGCCAATACGCAACGTAGCGATCAAGGGTGATGTGCGAATTGCTCATACAGGTAGTCAAAATCCTGATTTGATTACCAATCCAAATCCTGTTGCGCCGCCTTATCAGCAAAATTATAACCTGGTCAATCTTGGTGTAGCATTTTCATTTTAAAAGTCATGGATAGAAGAAGCTTTGTAAAACAATCATGTACCATGTGCCTGGCAGTAGGCGCAGGTTTGGTAGCCGCCAGTTCATTATCATCATGCGCTACATTGCCGGTTTATAAAACTGCAATGGCAAATAACAAGGTGTCGGTGCCGGTATCTTTATTTGCGCAGAGCGACTTCCAGCTAATTCAGCCTAAAGATTTTTTCTACAATATAGGGTTACGCAAAGAGAAGGACGGCAGCTATACTGCTTTATTACTCAGATGCACACATGCCGACAACCAGCTTATATCTACGGGCAATGGTTTTAAATGTAACCTGCACGGTAGCACCTTTGACAAAGAAGGGCAGGTAACCCAGGGCCCTGCAGAGCGGTCGCTGAAAAAATATCCAATTGAAATTCTATCAGACCAAATCATCATCCACCTATCTTCATGACGGTAGAGCGCGAACGCTTGTCGAAGGTATTATGTGGCACGGTGGCGAAGCGTCAGCTTCACAAGCCTACTTTTCCCACTTGTCCAAATCAGACAGGGCAACTGTTTTGAGATTCTTAAACTCGCTTTAAAAATTAGAACGGGATTAAAATTCTGATCAGAAAAAGCTCTTTTCATAAATAATTCATAATAATTACCTTTATTAGCGAAAAAAACTAATTGAGGTAATTATTGCCAAATGCATCTTAGAAAGCTTCTTTTACTACTGCTTTTTTTACCTTTTGCCGCTTATTCACAAACCATCACTATCTCTGGTAGAGTAACTACATCGGAATCTCATACAGGTATAGGCAAGATCAGCGTTTTTCTGAGTAATTCATCCTACGGTACTTTAACTGCTGAAGACGGTTCATTTAAACTCGTTGGTGTTAAGCCCGGCCAGTATGACCTGGTTGCTTCGTCCGTTGGATTCCAGGACTTTACCCAAACGATACTGGTTGGCAACGAACCAATCAATGTAGATATACCATTATCACCCAAAGTAAATCAGTTGCGGGGAGTGGTAATTACTACCAATGCCAACTGGAAGAAGAATTGGGAAGAATTTAAAAAAGCATTTATCGGTACTTCAGAGAATGCTAAAAGCTGCATAGTAGAAAACCCGCATGTAGTGAACCTGGTTAGCAGTGCCCGTAAACATACTTTGGAGGCATGGTCGGATGATTTTTTGATAATGGATAACAAGGCTCTGGGTTACCGAGTGAAATTCCTGATAGATACTTTCTCAACCAATGGCATTACGGGTATTATCTCCTGGCAGGGCAAGGCTGTTTTTGAGGAGCTTCCCGGAAGTGCCGAGCAAAAAAAAGCATGGAAACTGAAAAGGCAGGAGACCTATTATGGTTCGTCACGCGACTTTTACAAGTCTCTATATAACGGGACACTTGCTCAGCAAGGCTTTATGCTTAAAAGACTTCACCGTGAACTTAACCCCGAGCGCCCGCAGGAAGGGTTGATTTTACAGAAGATAAAATTTTACAGGGAGATACACCCTAACAGGGATTCGGCAAATTACTGGATAGGTAAAGAAAATTTGTCGAAATATTTTCATGAGTATTTTAGCCAGGACCAGGTTCAACCTTATCAGATATTTGCAAAGACTGATAAGCCGGGTTTATTCATCATCAGTTTTTCTGAATGCTTGTATGTGATCTATACCAAAAGACGCGAGGAATCTGACTTTAAGGACCTATACCGTCCGTTGGATATGCCGAACTACGAAACGAGCGTGCTCACCTTATTTGATCCTTATGCTGTGTTTGATATGAATGGGGTTGTGTTCAACGGAGCGCCTCTCAACGAAGGCACATGGTCTAAATCTAAGCTGGCGGAACTGCTGCCTTATGATTATTCACCAGATACGGATAAATAATTTATCAAAAAACCTTTCACCTTTATCCTTTTACCTTTCACCTCTACAACGTACCTTTGTTGCGCAATTTAATATGAAATTTATTTATCAAACGTGGTGGAAGGTTTTGGCTGTATTGTTGATTTTTTCAACGCTGATCACCGGACTTCTTTTCCCCGTCCCTAAGCTGCCTATCCTGCACGAAACCATCCGGAACTTATATTTCCATGTACCCATGTGGATCGGGATGCTTTCGGTGTTTGTGATATCTGTTTTTTACAGTATTAAATACCTGAACACAGGCAAGGAAGAATATGACCTGGCCTCGGTTGAATGTGTAAATACAGGCTTGTTATTCTATTCATTGGGCCTGGTTACCGGCATGATTTGGGCCAAATATACCTGGGGCGAATTCTGGAGCGGCGATCCGAAGCAAAATAGCGCTGCTATTGCATTCTTGTTGTATTGTGCTTACCTGGTATTGCGTAATTCGATTGATGAAGAACAGAAACGGGCAAAAATATCGGCCATTTACAATATTTTTGCGTTTCCCATAATGATTGTGCTGATATTTATATTGCCGAGGATGACAGATTCATTACATCCCGGCAGTGGCGGTAACCCGGCATTCGGGAAATATGATTTGGATAACGGGATGAAGATTGCTTTTTACCCTGCCATGCTTGGATGGAGCTTATTGTCAGTTTGGATAGCAACTATCCGTTACCGCATTCGTTTAATTGAGTATAAAAGAAATAGTATATAGCCCCTACTAAATCCTCCCCGGAGGGGAGGACTTTTAAGTCTCCCCAACTGGAGGAGATTTAGAGGGGGCTATTTTAAAACCAATTTACCTGATGAAAAGATTTTTTGTTTTGCTCTGTGTGGTTCTTTGTAATATCGCCGCTTTTGCTCAGCAACCTTCCAATGTTGATATGGCCGATACGATGCGCAGCTCCGGCAAAATTTATGTCGTTATCAGCATTATCTGCATTATTTTTGTCGGACTGGCGATTTACCTGTTCTCAATCGACAGAAGATTAAAAAAAATCGAAAAAGGAAATTAGTTCAAAATCTAAACCTATGCTGTTTAAACATAGATTTAAGCGTTCTCATTTAGAGTGTACCCGAAACACTTGTAATTTTAATTTGCAATATTGATAAATTTTGTGCCAAATTTGTGCACTTTTTTAAGAATATAATAATTATGGAACTCCAAATTATGACAGATAATAATTCGATCGCCACAGCAGAAACTCATTTCTTTGGCGACGTATGCAAGAATTTTGATCACGCAGCACAATTTACAAAACATGATCACGGCTTGCTTGACCAGATAAAATCATGTAACAGTGTTTACCGTTTTCGTTTTCCTATCCGTAAAGGAAATGGCTTTGAAGTAATTGACGCATGGCGTGTTGAGCACTCTCAGCACCAGTCACCAACCAAAGGTGGTATCCGTTACAGCGAAATGGTAAACGAGGATGAGGTAATGGCATTGGCTGCTCTGATGACCTACAAATGCGCTATTGTAAATGTACCGTTTGGCGGTGCTAAAGGGGGGATTAAAATCAACCCAAAAAACTATACCGTACAGGAGTTAGAGAACATCACCCGCCGTTATACGGTAGAACTTATTAAAAAGAACTTTATCGGCCCAAGCATTGACGTACCGGCCCCGGATTACGGTTCGGGCGAACGCGAGATGAG
>DATHLW010000552.1:0-4151 GCA_035487675.1 Mucilaginibacter sp.
GTCACTTGCCGAAGAACTGATGGTGGCGCGCGATCTTTATCTTGCGGAATACACAGAAGCAAGAATACACTTTAGTACTATATCAACCGAGCGCTCAGTAGACCTGATCCGCGAAGCAAAGAAAAAAGGTCTGCAGGTGACCTGTGATGTTGCTGTGCACCATCTGTTGCTTACTGACGAGGCCTTGATGGGCTTTGATAGTCAATACAAGGTAAAACCACCATTGCGTACACAAAAGGATGTAAAGGCTTTATTAAAGGGTCTTAAAGATGGGACTATCGACGCCATAGTATCGCAGCACACACCGCATGAGGTTGAATTTAAGAATGTGGAGTTTGAAGTAGCTGAGTATGGCATGATTAGCTTGCAGACTGCTTTTGCTACCGCGCTTGAAGCAGGCTTAAGCTTGGATACTATAGTCCAGAAAATGGCGATCAACCCACGAAAAATACTAAATGTGGAAGTTCCTGTTATAGCAGAGGGCCATAAAGCAAACCTTGTTGTGCTGGATAAAGATGCAGATTGGACATACGATAAATCTAATAACAGATCGAAATCTTATAATTCTCCTTTCATCGGGAAAAAACTTAAGGGCTCAATTTTGTTAACTTATAACAACAATAAGCAATTTAAATCTTAAGAGACATGATCGATCCCAAAATAGAGGCAGCTTTAAAAGCTGCTTTGGACGCATTTTCGCGTTATAATGATTCCGACGTAACACAATTAACCACAAGGTTTGAAAGTGTATTTGCATCGGAAGAAGATTTTTTGAGCAAAATAGACCTGCTGGACGAGGTATTTGATGATAATCCAATTGTAGAGTCGCTCCGTGAAGTATTCTTTGATCTGCTGATGATCAATTTCTTTAGTGCTGATGTGAAGAAACTGGAAGACGATTACCTGGAATCCACAGAATGGGAAGAGATAGAAGAAGAAACATTGGATAGAGGAACCGAGCTGTTGAACCTTTTGCTTTACCTGAACGAATGCGAGGATGAGGATATCGAACCAGAACTCGAAGATTATCTGAAAGAATTTTTATTGGTTGATGAAGACGAATTTCAGGATGAATACCGTATTTACGAGCCGGTAATTGAGAACCAGATATTGATGGAAAGCCAGGTATCAGAGATCGGCCGTGTAGCCAGATCATTACCAGACGACCTGGAAATAAAAGAGATATTTTACCCGCTGATGTGCTTCTTCCAGGGCGCGGCTACAGGAGAATATGAAAAAGAAAAGATAGCTGCCAACGCAATCGAGCAAGATTTTGATATGGCGGTATTAGAGATATTGATCAGTTTTAATTAATGGTGAACATAAACTCAACAATAAGAAAGAACGGTGTTATTTATGGAGTTGTCCTTGGGATAGTTTTATTGATCTTGGGCATTTTTTTATATTACTACAAAACAAGGTTTACAGAATCCTTTTTTATGATTGCTGTTGGTGGTGATTATATTCAATGGCTTTTGCGGCTTGGTTTGGCTATTCTATTTTGTTACAATTTGCGTAAAAAAATTGGCGGATATTGGACCGTAAGACAAGCTACAGCGGGCATTTTTGTAATGTTCATGGTTGCCTATGCAATTCAATTCGTAGGCAGGGATTTACTATTTGAAAAAGTTATAGATAAAAATACCGTAGTAAACACTCATACCGCGTTCACGAACGCGAGTCAACGATTGTTTAAAGAAGATGGTAATGCTGCCAAGTTTAATGAAAGGCAAAAGAAAATTGACGAAAATTATCCTATGACGCAAAAAAACGTTTCTATTTCAGAAACCATAATGGGTTTTTTGATGGCAGTCATTTTTATATTCGTTATTTCATTATTGTTTGCCGCCGGATTCAAAAAGGAATTAGTTTATATATAGTCTCCGATTCTTATATTACAAATATCTTGGTACGATACTGTTTTGTATATTAGAGTAAATTATCAAACTCTAAAACACATCACAATGGAACAGGCAGCACCAACCTCGGCTAAAATTGCTATTAAATGGTCTTTGATCTATATTTTGATAGCCATAGTAATAACCTATGTTATCGAGATCGCAAGGCTCGATATTAACTCCCCGGTAAAGTATTTGAGTTACATCGTTCTCGTAGTTCTTTTGTTTTTAGCGCAAAAAGAGCATAGGGATAAGCTGGGGGGCTATATTAAGTTTGGCGATGCTTTTGTTACCGCTTTATTATATGGCCTGTTTGCGGGAATATTAACAGGGATATTCGTTTATATTTATCTTACTTTTCTAAGTCCCGAGATATTTACACAAACGCTTGACAAACAAAGGGAAGCTTTGGCTGCAAAAGGCAATCTTTCAAGTGATCAGATTGACCAGGGAATGGACATCGCTAAGAAATATGGTGTGATTATAGGTGCTTTTGGTGCATTAGTATTCTATACTATTTTGGGTGTTATTTTTGGCTTGATTGGGGCTGCAATACTCAAAAAGGAACGCTCAGCTTATGATCCGGAACCAGGGACTAACGATCCGGCTGTCTAATTTATAATCTCATAAAAAAAGCACCTGGATGAAATGTCCAGATGCTTTTTACCTTGATAAGATCAGAGTTTATTTCTTCATGATCTGTTTTACAATGTCATTCCCGAAGGCGAATACCATCAGGCAAATCAGCAGGACAAAGCCAACTATTTGTGCCCTTTCGAGGAATTTATCGCTTAATGGCTTACCTTTTATCATTTCGATCAGCAGGAACAAAGCGTGACCGCCGTCTAATGCCGGTATAGGCAGCAGGTTCATCAATGCCAATACCATTGACAGCAAGCCTACAAGGTTCCAGAAACGAACCCAATCCACATGGCTGCCAAACATTACCGCAATACCTATAGGGCTTGAGATTGCTTTACGAGCTTTAAGCTGGCCGGTGAATATCTTGCTTAGGGCCTTAGATTGGCCAGCAAATTGGTCCAATGCTTTTGATGCACCAACAGGCAGCGAAGCAAAGAAACCGAAACGAATGGTTTTATCTTTTGGCAACTCTACTTTAGGAAGAAAGCCTAGTGTGCCGTCTTTTGATATTTGAGCTGACTGTTGTCTTAAAATATTATTATGGCTGATGGTTAATTGTACCTGCTTGTTTTTATTATCCTGTAGCGAGGATTGCAGTTGGTCAAAGAACGCGATCTTTTGACCATTGATGGCAAGAATGCTATCGCCTTTTGCTAATCCTGCTTTTTGCGCACCGCTATTAGGTGATACCACATCAATAGCAAACTTAATTCTTGGTTTTACAAACTCACCGATACCATAGTCGGAGAGGTCATTTAAGATAGTCCCGGGTACAGTAATAGATGTGTCTTTATTGTTGCGAACAACGCTTAATACACCGTTCCCTAATAATACTTTTGAGCTAACCAACTCGTCAAAGTATTCAATTTGCTTGCCGTTTACTGCAACTATTTTATCGCCCGCCTGAAGGCCGATTTTTTTACCGATTATACCTGGAGCGATACCATATTTTAAGTTCGCATTTGGCGTATAAGTCTCACCATATTTTAATGTAAGTACCCAGAAGATCAGGATACCAAGGATAATATTTACAGTAATACCGCCAAGCATCACTATCAGTCGTTGCCATGCCGGTTTTGAACGGAACTCCCAGGGTTGCGGTGGACCAGCCATTTGCTCAGTATCCATCGATTCGTCGATCATACCGGCTATTTTCACATAACCACCTAATGGCAGCCAACCAATGCCGTATTCAACACCCTTATAATTGAATTTGAACAGGCTCACACCCCATGCATCGAAAAACAGGTAGAACTTCTCCACCTTTATGCCGAATGCACGCGCTGCTATAAAGTGGCCAAACTCATGCAGAATTACTAAAATCGAAAGGCCCAGTAACAACTGGCCCACCATGATCACTATACTCATTCCTTATTTATATCAATTTGTAAACGTTTTTAACGGTATTTGTTTAATTAAATTTTGCGCAAAAATGCGTGTTTCTTTATCTGTATTCAAATAATCATCCAACGTCGGCTTGGCCTGGTAGTCAACTTTTTGCATACATTCTTCAATGATCTCGCTCATTGCTAAAAAGCTAAGCCCATTGTTCAAAAAGCCTGCCACGGCAATCTCATTGGCCGCATTGACAATGCATGGCATATTCCCGCC
>DATHLW010000553.1:0-3548 GCA_035487675.1 Mucilaginibacter sp.
AGGTAAGGACCTGGTTCCTTATAGGAATTACCTTGGTAGCAGCATCGAGATACTTGACCTTGAAAATCAAACCAGCAAAGTAATTTACCAGATACCAAACTCACTTCAGGCGCCTAATTGGACTAAGGATGGTAAATCGCTTATTTACAACCGTGATGGTAAGCTATACAATTTTAACCTGGCCTCAGGTACGCCTAAAGAGATCAATACCGGCGTAGCCTCAAAGAATAATAACGACCATGTGATCTCATTTGATGGAAAAATGCTGGCCGTCAGCAGTGGTAATGGCGACAAAGGTGCATCGTTAGGCTTTACAGTGCCGATTGGCGGGGGTGAAGCTAAACAGATCACCCCAACAGGCCCGTCGTATATGCATGGCTGGTCGCCCGATGGCAAATACATTGTGTTTTGCGGCAACAGGAACGGTGAATATGATGTGTATCGTATCCCCTCAAAAGGCGGCCCCGAAGTACGGTTGACTGATGCAAAAGGCCTGGATGACGGCCCTGAATACAGTCCCGATGGGAAATATATCTACTTTAATTCCGTTCGTAGTGGTTTAATGCAGGTTTGGAGGATGAAAGCAGACGGCAGCGAGCAGACGCAATTAACCAATGATGATTATAACAACTGGTTCCCCCACATTTCACCAGACGGGAAATGGATCGTTTACATCACTTTCCTTAAAGATGAGGTAGCTCCCGGTGATCATCCTTTTTATAAACATGTTTATTTAAGGGTAATGCCTGTGGGTGGCGGGCCGTCAAAAGTGGTGGCTTACCTGTATGGAGGACAAGGTACTATCAATACCCCATCATGGGCGCCGGATAGTAAACACCTGGCTTTTGTAAGTAATTCAAATTTGTTATTCCCGGTATTCCCGATAGGTCAATAAATCATTTAAATCAATCTAAAACGCATAAAAAATGAATAGTTCACGCAGAGATTTCATAAAAAATACCGCCCTGGTGGTAGCAGGTTCAACTTTATTATCAAATGATATGTTTGCATCATCGCCCAAAAAAATAGAGCGGGTTGGTTTACAGCTTTATTCTGTGCGGGAAGCAATGCACGCCGATCCTAAAGGCTCACTTAAGAAGTTATCCGACATGGGCTACCTTCATTTAGAGCACGCTAATTATATTGACAGGAAGTTTTATGGATTTAGTGCGAAGGAATTTAAGAAGATATTAGGCGATCTCGCTCTGCTAATGCCAAGCGGGCACGTGGTGATGACCGAACATGACTGGGATGCTCCAAAAAATGATTTTACTGATAAATGGAAATATACTATTGAAGATGCTGCCGAAGTTGGGCAGCGGTACCTGGTAAGTCCATGGCTGGATGAAAGCCTGCGTCATGATCATGATAAGTTAAAATGGTTTATGGATCTGTTTAACAAGTGCGGTGAACTGTCTCAGAAATCGGGTGTACAGTTCGGGTATCATAACCACAACTTTGAGTTCAGTACCAAAGTAGGCGATGGTACTTTATATGACTTTATCCTCGCTAATACCGACCCTAAATTAGTGGCTCAGCAAATGGATGTTGGTAATATGCTTGGTGCCGGGGGCATTGCTTTAGATCTACTGAAAAAATATCCCGGTCGTTTCGAACTGATGCACGTGAAGGATGAGATCAAGAGTGACACTGGCCAGGGTATGGACGGCTATGATAGCACTATATTAGGACAAGGTGTAATGCCGGTAAAAGAGATCGTAAAAGAAGCTAGGAAAAACGGGGGCACCTCCCAGTTTATCATCGAACAGGAATCCTATCAGGGTAAAGATCCATTCGATTGTGTAAAAATTGATTTACAAATCATGAAAAAATGGGGATTCTGATCTAATCCTTTGTAAATTACCACGATGTTGGTCACGTCAAGAAATTCAGAGATATTTTTCTGGATTTTTTTACGTTTCTATTTCAATAGTGTCAATTATACATCTATATTGGACCGGCTATTTTGAGAAGGACAGTCAACCAATTTTTTAACCAATTTTAATATGGACAGGCGTACGGCGATCCAAAATCTGGCTTTAGTTATCGGTGGTGCGGTGCTTTTACCCGCTTGTACAGAAAGTCATCCTACGGCGCATTTTAAGCACTTCGACATTTCATTTGACCAGCAATCACTGGTGACCGATATGGCTGAGACCATCATCCCAAAAACAACTACTCCAGGGGCAACTGATTTGAACCTGTAAGGCTTCATCATGAAAATGGTAGATGATTGTACAAAGAAAAAGGACCAGGAAATCTTTATAAAAGGAATGGGGGAATTTGATAGTGTACCTAAGAAAATGTTTAATAAAACGTTTGCAGGTTGCAGTAAAAAGGAAAAAGAGGATGTGCTGAAGAGTTTTGAGAAAAAGGACAATGGTTACTCAAAAGAGCTTCAGGCATTTTATCAGACTGTAAAAGGATTAACGGTTTTTGGATATACAGAATCGAAATATTTTATGACGAAGGAAATAGTGTATGAATTGGTTCCCGGCAGGTACAATGCCTGGTATCCGGTTAAGAATGGTAAGGCAATAGCAAAGAATGGCTAATTTAAATACTGACAGCGCTAAGGAGCGCACCTTTGATGCCATAGTAATTGGCTCGGGGATGAGTGGCGGATGGGCTGCTAAAGAAATGACCGGCAAAGGATTGAAAACACTGATGCTGGAACGCGGCCGCGATGTAAAACACCTCAAAGATTACCCTACTACCAATTTGTATCCCTGGGAATTTGAGCACAGGGGCGAGGTACCTATGGATATCCAGGAGGCTAACCCGGTAGTGAACCGTTGTTATGCTTTCAAAGAAGATGCCATGCATTTTTTTGTGAAAGATCATGAGCATCCTTACGTACAAACCAAGCCTTTCGACTGGATACGAGGCTACCAGGTCGGTGGTAAATCCCTGCTTTGGGCCCGCCAAACCCAGCGCTGGAGCGATTTTGATTTCGAAGGCCCTGCCCGTGATGGTTTCGCTGTCGACTGGCCGATTCGCTATAAGGATATTGCGCCATGGTATAGCTATGTAGAAAAGTTTGCAGGAATATCAGGCAATAAGGACGGTTTAGCCGAATTGCCAGATGGTGAATTTTTACCGGCTTTCCCTTTAAATGCGGTTGAAACTTATTTCAGCAAGCATGTTAAAGAGAAATATCAAAACCGCCATGTGATCAGTGCCCGTTGCGCGCATTTATCTAAGCCTAACCAGATTCACCTCGACCAGGGCCGTGCACAATGCCAGGAGCGTACGCTTTGTCAGCGTGGATGCCCGTTTGGTGGTTACTTTAGTGCGAATGCTTCGACTATTCCATGGGCGTTGAAATCTGGTAAATTAACTTTGCGGCCTTTTTCAGTTGTTCAATCCATTATTTATGACGAACAGAAAGGGAAAGCTACCGGTGTACGTGTGATAGATACCAATACCAAAGAAACTATTGATTATTACGCCAGCATTATCTTCGTAAATGCAGCGGCTTTAAATACAAATTTAATTTTATTGAACTCAACCTCCCATCGATTTCCTAATGGTTTGGGTAATGATAG
>DATHLW010000554.1:0-4917 GCA_035487675.1 Mucilaginibacter sp.
GTAACTCCGTATCCAAACCTTAGGGAGTCTGACGTGGCTTACGCTAAACGTGTATGGCGCGAGATAGATACCCGCGAAAAGATGAACCAGTTTCTTTCATCACCAAAAAGACGTTTGATCGATGTATTTATGGAGGCAATTGCGGCCGGTGAACTAACCGCTTACGATGCTACTCCGGGGCAGAAAGACGACATAAATGGTGATGAGTTCTCAAAACCATTAACAGCTGCGCAGGCAAGAAATAAAATGGCCGATAGCGTGGTGGTAGATAAATTTGACAAAAATGGTGACAAGGTGGGCTCTACTTTAAAAGCCGGAGAATTTAACCCGGATAGTTTAGTGAAGTTCCGTATTAAGGAAGACTGGATATTTGACAGGCAGCGTTCTATTTTTGAACCGCGTATTGTAGGTATTGCTCCGATGATAAAAATAAAAGTAGGTGGTGTTGAAGGTGATTATCAGCCTGCATTCTGGATATATTTCCCTGATGCACGCCCGATACTGGCTACTAAGGAAGCTGTAAGCAGGAGTAGTGACGCAACTGGCTTAAGCTTTGACGATATATTCATGAAAAGAATATTTACCAGCTATATTGTGAAAGTATCCAACGATAAAGATGAGCGTATTAAAGATTATGCGCAGGGTATCGATAAGCTTTACGAAGCTGAAAAAGTGAAAAAACAGCTGATGGATTGGGAGCTTAACCTTTGGTCATACTAAGGAAGTTTTAAGTCTAAAGTTATAAGTCGAAAGTCTCAGGTTCATATACCCGGGACTTTTGCTTTTTAAGAGGGTAGGGTGTCACACTGTCCAAAGGAGTCCTTTGGACAGCATGACACCCTTGCATTGATACAATCTTCGTTGTTACGACTCGGAACTCACGACTTTCTCGTGGAAATAATTTAAAATGGCATTAGCCTGTTTGGTATTCACCACTTCCTGAAGTTCCTCCCCGGTTGCTTCGCGGACCTTCTTTACAGATTTAAAGTACTTCAATAGTTTTTCTGCGGACGTTTTCCCAATGCCTTCTATCAACTCCAGTTCGGTAGCAAGTGTACCCTTATCTCTTTTTTTGCGGTGGAAGGTTATACCAAAGCGGTGTGCCTCATCGCGGAGTTGCTGGATGATCTTTAATGTTTCCGATTTTTTATCTAAATACAGTGGGTACTGGTCTCCGGGATAATACAATTCTTCCAAACGTTTAGCGATACCAATAACAGTGACCTGCTTTTCGATACCCAATAATTTAAGGCTTTTTAAAGCTGACGATAATTGGCCCTTTCCTCCGTCAATAACGATGAGTTGCGGCAATTCGGTACCCTCATCCAGCATACGGCGGTAGCGCCTGTATACAGCTTCTTCCATTGTCGCAAAATCGTCCGGCCCTTCAACTGTCTTTACATTAAAATGCCGGTAATCTTTTTTGGATGGTTTTGCATCCTTAAAAACTACAATTGCCGAAACCGGGTATTTGCCCTGAAAGTTTGAATTATCAAAACACTCGATGTGGCGTGGCAACTGGTTCATACGCAAATCTTTCATCATCTGCGTTAACAAACGCTCAGTACGGATCTCCGGATTGAGCTTTTCATACTGGTCGATCCTCTCTTTTTTGAAGAATTGTACATTTTTATATGATAGATCGAGCAGTTTCTTTTTTTCGCCCAGTTTGGGAACGGTGAATTTGATTGAAGGATCGTCAACATTCAAATCAAAAGGAACGATCACTTCTTTTGAATGGCTGTCATACCTGGTCCTGAATTCGGTGATTGCTATTGTTAGCAATTCTTCATCGCTTTCATCCAATCGTTTCTTCAACTCGATAGTTTGAGTTTGAATAATGGTGCCATTCATCACTTTCAGGAAATTGACAAAAGCGTATTTCTCGTCAGATGCAATGTTGAAAACATCTACATCGGTGATAGAGGAGTTAACCACTGTCGACTTGCTCTGGTAATTTTCCAGCAGATCGAATTTCCGTTTCAGGCGATGCGCCAGCTCAAAATTCAGATCAGCCGACGCATTATCCATATCTGTTTTCAGGTTGCGCAGCACCGCACCGATCTTGCCGTTGAGGATATCTTTTATTTCTTCGATGTTATGTTCGTAATCATCCTCGGTTTGATAATTCTGACAGGGGCCTTTGCAATTACCTAACTGATATTCGAGACAAACTTTAAATTTCCCTGCATCAATATTTTGACGGGTTAAAGCCAAATTGCAGGTGCGCAGGGGATAAGTCTCTTTTATTAAACCCAAAATGGCGTGCATCATGCTCACAGACGCATAAGGCCCCAGGTATTTTGAGCCGTCACGAACAATGCGCCTTGTCCAGAATATACGGGGGAAATTCTCATTTTTGATAATGATCCACGGATAGGTCTTATCATCCTTGAGCATTACATTATACCTCGGCTGATGCTTTTTGATCATGCTGTTTTCCAGCAGCCAGGCATCTACCTCTGTATCAACTATAGTAAAGGTGATATTGCGTATTTTGGATACCAAAACCCTGGTCTTGGCATTCACATTTATATCCTTATTAAAATAGGAGTTAACCCGGTTACGCAGATCTTTCGCCTTGCCAATATAGATCAGCTCATTATCAGTATCCCAAAACTGGTAAACACCAGGCTTGTGCGGTATCTTTTTTAACGCAGCTCTGTGATCAAACTTCTCCATAGATATTGTCATTGGTCAATAGTCATTTGGCTATTAACTTTTCAACCTTGCAACTTTTCAACTTTACAACAAAAATCTAGAATCCCAGTTTCTTTTCCGTTTCGCTTGGTGTGCCTTGCTCCTGCTGATCATATGCACTACAATCAATGGTAATGGTTAGGGGCGCTTTAGGCGGATCAAAATCTACGTCCTTTTTAATACCCAATTCAGAATTGGCGTATACCTTTTTCATAAATAGAGCAAATATAGGCAAAGCGGTATTGGCACCTTCGCCAAGGCTTGTTGACCTGAAGTGAAAATCTCTGTCTTCGCAGCCTGTCCACACACCGGTAACCAGTTGCGGCACCATACCGATGAACCAGCCGTCCGAGTTATCCTGAGGTGTTCCTGTTTTGCCGGCTACCGGGTTCCGTATACCATATTTGTAAACCAAGCGCGAACCGGTGCCGTCTTCAATTACGCCCTTCATCATGTAGGTCATTACATAAGCGGTTTGTTCGTTCATAGCCTGGCTCACCCTTGGTTTATGGGTATAAAGTACGTTCCCTTTTTTATCTTCGATGCGCATGATGAAAGTCGGTTCAGTCCAGATGCCGTGATTGGCAAATACAGAATAAGCGCCAACCATATCGTACACAGAAGCATCGAACGTGCCCAGACATATTGAAGGATAAGGTTCAACCGGCGAGGTGATACCCATTTTTTTGATCAGGTTCATTACCGGAACCGGGCCAACCTGTTTCATTACATAGGCGGTCACATAGTTTTGAGAATAAGCCAGCGCAGTCCGCAGGGTGATCATACCTTGCTTCCAATCATAAACAGATTGTTTGGGGGTATAAGGCTCCGAACCTGGATTGTCTATCGTCACCGGTACATTATCTACCTTCATACAGGGCGAATAACCATTATCAACAGCTACTGCATAAGTAAACGGTTTAGCTGTTGATCCAACCTGGCGGGTGCCATTTTTTACCTGGTCGTATTTAAAATGTTCGAAACTGATGCCGCCTACCCAGGCTTTAATGTAGCCCGTAGTAGGGTCCATACTCATTAATGAGTTGCGTAATAGCATTTTGGAGTACACAATGGAGTCGATTGGTTTCATGGTCATAGTGGTATCGCCTTTCCACGTAAATAGATCAACCTTCGTTGGTGTATTAAAATCTTTCCTGATCTCTTCAGGAGACATACCCTGAATGGTATCTGCCTTATATCTGTCCGACCTGTGCATACCCTGATCGATCAAAAGTTTGAAGTTTGCGATGCTTTTTGATAATTTATACCCACGCCAGTGATCATTAAACTGAACCTGCAATTTTCTCATGTACTCCTCTTGTGCCTCTTCTGCATATTGCTGCATAGTGTAGTTAATGGTTGTGTATATTTTCAGACCATCCCTGTCTAAGTCATAAGAGGAGCCATCAGCTCTGGTGATTGATTCCTGATCAAAAATCTTTTGTATTTCTTTTTTAAGCACAGCCCTGAAGTAGGGTGCAGGGCCATCAGTATGACTGATTGGATTGAATCTCAAACCAAGCGGCTTGCTTTTGTATTTTTCCAGTTCGTCTTCGCTCAGAAAGCCCTGCTTGGCCATCAAGGGAAGTACGACATTGTTACGCCTGCCTAAAGCCTTGTCTGGATGGTTTATGGGTGAATAGGTACTAGGTGCGTTGATCATACCCATTAGCAAAGCCGCCTGATCGGGAGTTAATTTATCCGGTGTGGTGCTGAAATAGGTGCGGGCTGCCGATTTGATGCCAAAAGTATTATATGCACCAAAATCAACCTTGTTCAGGTACATCGTGATGATCTCTTCCTTGGTATAATGCTTTTCAAGCTGTACAGCCGTGATCCATTCTTTAAACTTTTGCGTGATGCGGACAATTTTATTGTGGGATGGCTGCTCGGTAAAAATGAGTTTAGCCAATTGCTGAGTAATGGTACTGCCTCCCTGCTTTTTAAAGATATTCAAAAACACAATGCTGAACATTCGTCGAAAGTCGATACCCGAATGCTCCTTAAATCGTTCGTCCTCCGTAGCAATAAGTGCGTTAATCACATTGGGTGATATCTGGTTATAAGTTACGTTCGAACGGTTCTCTACGTAATAAGTACCTAATACTTGCTTGTCTGAAGAAATGATTTCTGATGCCTGGTTACTTTTCGGATTTTCCAGGTCGCGGAAGGTTGGCAGCGGGCCGAACACGCCAAGGTAAGTAGCTACAATAACCA
>DATHLW010000555.1:0-3031 GCA_035487675.1 Mucilaginibacter sp.
AATGCGGCGATAGCAGAAACCGGTATTAAAAGGGGGCTCAACTTCCTAAAGTTTCCTCCTAAAAGTAACGTTGTTATCTCAGTAGAATTACCCGCAAAAACCACTACTATTGGCAAGGCTATAAAAAAAAGTATCGATATCGATTTGCTCATGTGAGATTGAAATGTCTCGTCATTACCCTTTTCAGTATACAATTTCATCGCGATTGGTAATGAAGAAGTAGCAGCAATCCCAATAAATACCCCGATTGTTTGTTGAGTAAAATCATAGCCTAAAGTGAACAAACCTGTTTCGGCAACGCCTCTGAAATATCCAATTATAAACCTGCTCGCATAGTTTACCAAAAAACTGAGGCCTGCGGAGGCCGTAAGTGGTAAACTGTATAATGCCATTGATCGCAGCAAAGCTTTATTAAATTTATATCCAGAAGGTTTTATCGGAAAGTTGGCACTAAAGTATGAGTAGATGACAGAAAATATGAACCCTATAGTAAGCCCCACAAATAACCCTACAAAATTGTATCCCAGGTAAACTAAAACAACACTTACGCCAACCCCTAATATAGTCTTCAAAAAATTAGCTTTCGAAAAAACAATTGGGCGTAATTCTGTAACAAAGATTTGGGTGAATAAATTGAACGCAAAATTCAGAAACACCATAAGTCCCATTAACAATACCAACCATTTACTCAGATATGCTTCAAAAAATAAATCGAATGCTAAAAAAAAGATGAGTGTTGCTACAGCAATTGCTATAGTAAAGTAGTTGATTATAGATTTCACGAAGAGTAAGTATTCGTTTTGCTGACCAATGGCCATTGATTCGGGATAAAACCGGGACACACCATACCTGAACCATTCGCAAAAAATGATATTTATTACACCAACAACGCTTATGACCAATGAATATTTACCATAGTCAGCAGGCTCTAACATTTTTGAATAATATAATATTGCAACAAATGATATAAAACCGGGTAGCCCCTTACTGAAAAGATAAATTAGAGTATGTTTTGAGAAAGTATTCAAAATAAACGGTTTATATTTTGATCATGGTATAAGAATAACTGCAAAGTTTGAGTCCCTGAATATTTGAGCACCCCGTTAAACTTTACTAACGAAATCCACTCCATTCTCTTTGTACCAATTAATACTAATTTTAAGGCCCTGCAATACCGAAAACTCTGGCTTATAATTAATCAAACGGGATGCTTTGTTTATGTCGGCCAGGCTATGTTTCACATCGCCTTTCCGCTCATCCTGGTAATCAGGTTTTATTTCTACCTGTATAATATCACATATACTATCCCACAATTCATTTAATGTTGTACGCTCGCCAAATGCAATATTGATCACTTCATTCTTATCCAATTCTGTTGTCAGCATTGCTTTTATATTAGCTTGAACAGCGTTTTCAATAAAAGTAAAATCGCGGCTTGTTTCCCCATCACCGTTAATGATAGGTGCCTGGTTTTTAAGCGCCTTTTCAATAAATAGCGGAATAACGGCTGCATAGAGCCCTTTAGGGTTCTGCTTTGGCCCAAAAACATTAAAATAGCGCAGGCCAATTGTTTTCAGGCCATAAACCTTATCAAAAACATCTGCATATAACTCATTAACCAATTTGGTTACAGCATAAGGAGAGAGTGGTGAGCCTTCGTTACCTTCCACCTTTGGCAATATGGGGTTATCACCATACGTTGAGGACGATGCTGCATAAACCATCCTTTTTATTCCAGGCGTATCTTTGACAGCTAACAGAATGTTTAGGAAACCTGAAATATTGACCTCATTGGTAGTCACAGGATCAGCGATTGACCGTGGAACTGAACCTAATGCAGCCTGATGACTTACGTAATCTACATTAGCAAGCGCTGATTTACAAGTTTCAAGTTCCCTGATATCACCCTCTATAAATTCAAAATTTGTGAGTCCCACATAAGGTTCAATATTCTTATAAAAGCCGGTAGAAAGATTATCCAGAACCCGTACTTTCTTCGCGCCATGCCTAATCAAGTATTCTGTAAGGTTCGATCCTATAAAGCCCGCCCCTCCGGTAATCAAAAATGATTTATCACTTAGGGGTTCAGTGTGATATACTTTTTCATACATCATGTTATAGTCTTGCATCTATTATATTCTTATCTAAAAAGCCCTTCACATCATAAACGATGCTATTTATAGCTCTAATTTCTGACAAGTCCAGATTCTTAAATTCTGTATGACTTACGGCCAAAATGACCCCATCGTACTGTTTTTTCCTAATAATTTCAAAGTCATTTGATGTCAGAAATCCGTACTCATGCAAAACTTCATTTGGTTTTGCCCAGGGGTCATATACCGACACATTGGTATTATACGTTTTCAGTTCTCTGATAATATCAATTACCCTCGTATTTCTTACATCCGGGCAATTTTCTTTAAACGTAAATCCCAGTATCAGGATATTTGAGTTTTTTACCTGGATATCTTTGTTGATCATTAATTTGACCATCTCCTGAGCAATATACGCTCCCATATCATCATTCAGCCTTCTGCCTGCAAGTATAATTTCCGGGTGATATCCTAACTCCTGCGCTTTTTGGGCTAAATAATATGGGTCAACACCAATACAATGTCCCCCAACTAAGCCCGGCTTGAATTTAAGAAAATTCCATTTGGTACCTGCTGCCTCCAATACTTCATGAGTATCGATACCTATCTTGTTAAATATCTTACTTAGCTCATTAACAAACGCTATATTAATATCACGTTGTGAATTTTCGATTACTTTGGCCGCTTCTGCTACTTTTATACTACTTGCCTTATAAGTGCCTGCGATAATTATAGAGTTATAAACTTTATCAATGTATTCGGCAACTTCCGGTGTCGATCCTGATGTTACTTTCAATATTTTGGCAACTGTATGTTCCTTATCTCCCGGATTAATCCGCTCTGGCGAATACCCTGCGTAAAAATCTTTGTTGTATTGCAGTCCACTTACTTTTTCCAATAGCGGCACGCATTCATCTTCAGTTACACCAGGATATACT
>DATHLW010000556.1:0-6066 GCA_035487675.1 Mucilaginibacter sp.
AACGTTCCGACAAATACGAAAAACAGACCTATAATTCCACCTAGGAAACAAAGCACAACAGACTCGATAAGGAACTGAAGCATAATAAAGTAGTTTTTGGCCCCTAACGATTTCTGTATACCTATGATATTGGTCCGTTCCTTAACCGATACAAACATAATATTGGCTATTCCAAACCCTCCAACCAGCACGGAAAAACCACCGATGATCAAGCCCACAATATTAAACACCCGAAATACAATATCTAACTGGTTGGTGAGCAGCGTCGTCTTATTTAGTGAAAAATTATCCTCCTGGTTAGGCCTTAATCTTCTGATAGATCGCATCATCCCCTCCAATTCTGCTTCCACGTCGCCATCTGTCAGGCCATTCTTGCCTTTTACCACTATTTGCGGGTTATATTTTTCATTCTGAATATCCACAATGTTCTTAGCGAAATTCAACGGTAACAGTACTTCTTTGTCATCCGAAATGCCCAAAATGTCCTGTCCCTCTTTGGCAAATACGCCTATTATGGTGACATATCGCCCCATCACTTTGATCTGCTTACCAATAGCGTTGCCACCCGGGAACAAATTGTCGGCTATGTCATAACCAATAATGGTTACCGGCGCACCTGTTCTGGATTCAATCTCGGTAAAGTAACGCCCTTCCTTAAAATCAAAGTTCCAGGTTTTGTTATGCTCCTGCGAAACGGCATCGATCTGGGCACCTTCAACCGTATTACTTTGATATTTTATAACACGGTTATCTATACCTATCTCGTATGATACCGCTTCTGCGGTTTGGGAGCGTCGTTGAACTTCGTCAAAATCATGCAAACGCGGTACGGGGCGTTGCAGGTATTTCCACCAGGGAAAGTCTTCGCCACCGATCCAGGGCCATTTCTGAATGTATATACTATTGCTACCCAGCTTGTTGACGCTTTTTTGCAGGTTGTTTCGCAAAGTCGCTACCGCAGAAAGTACTGCGATGATGGTAAAAATACCTATAGTCACCCCTAAAAGCGACAGCATGGTGCGCAGCTTATTTTGTCTTAAAGCATCAAAAGCAAACAAAAAACTTTCGCGAAACAGTTTTAAAAAAAGCATAAATTATGATTAGACTGATTACAATAAAGATTGCACCGTTCAATTATTCGTACCGATATTACTAAGACGACCATATAGCAATTTAGTTACATTTTATATCACACTATTTTTAATATATTGTGTTTACCAATTAACCTTTTTTATACCTATAAGAAAATCATCCAATTTAACAAAAAATATTCGTATCTTTGCGCCCTAAAAATTCATTTGTTTTAATATGAAATTATCTCAATTTAAATTCAACCTGCCCGAATCCCTCATTGCAAATACACCAGCAAATACCCGTGACGAATCACGATTAATGGTTCTTCACAAAGACTCAGGCAAAATTGAGCATAAGATATTCAAGGACATATTAGATTATTTTGACGATAAGGATGTTATGATCCTTAACAATACCAAAGTATTCCCTGCCCGCATGTACGGCAATAAGGAAAAAACAGGTGCAACCATCGAAGTTTTCCTGCTAAGAGAACTTAATAAAGAGCTTCGCCTGTGGGATGTACTGGTCGATCCGGCCCGTAAAATACGCGTAGGCAATAAATTATATTTTGGCGACGACGATTTGCTAATCGCTGAGGTTGTGGACAATACCACTTCACGCGGCCGTACCATCCGCTTCCTGTTTGACGGAACTGATGAAGAATTCAGACGCAACGTAGAGATATTGGGGGAGACCCCTCTTCCAAAATACATCAAACGTAAAGCTACACAAGAAGACAAAGAGCGCTATCAAACCATATTTGCAAAGCACGAAGGTGCTGTTGCAGCTCCTACTGCCGGCTTGCACTTTAGCCGCGAGCTAATGAAACGCCTTGAACTAAAAGGCGTTGAATTTGCTGAAGTTACCCTTCACGTTGGTTTAGGCACTTTTCGCCCGGTTGAGGTGGAAGACCTGACCAAACACAAAATGGATTCTGAGCAGTTTATCATCGAGCAAAAACAAGCTGATATTGTTAACCGTGGCATTGAGAGAAAAAGCCGTATTTGCGCTATAGGCACCACTTCTATGCGTGCTATAGAATCGGCGGTTTCAGCAAGCAAAACTTTAAAAGCTGCCAACGACTGGACCAGTAAGTTCATTTTCCCTCCATATGATTTCAGCATTGCTAATTCAATGGTGACCAACTTCCACACCCCTGAGTCGACCCTGTTGATGATGGTAAGTGCATTTGGCGGTTACGAGCACGTAATGAATGCATACGAGGTAGCCGTAAAAGAAAAATACCGCTTTTATAGCTACGGTGATGCTATGCTGATTATTTAAAATTAGATTTGAGATATTAGATATGAGATTTGAGACTATTTGAATCTCATATCATTCAACATTTGGCCTCATGACTGCTCCCGATCTCACATCTCACAACTTACATCCAGCATCTAACTATGTCATAATAGTAGCAGGTGGCTCGGGCAGCAGGATGCACTCAGCGGTTCCAAAGCAATTCTTAATATTGAATGACCTGCCCGTATTGATGCATACCATTAATGCTTTTTACCATTGTCAAACAAAGCCGCAAATCATTGTAGTTCTTCCCATTGATTCGCATGATTACTGGAATAAGCTTTGCAAAGTACATCGTTTTGAGGTTCCTCATCAATTAGTTAGCGGCGGCGAAACACGCTTCCACTCCGTTAAAAATGGTCTTGCTTTAATAGAAGATGATAATGCCATAGTTGCGGTGCATGATGCAGTAAGACCATTAATCAGCTACGAGATCATTGATGAGTCTTTTGAATGCGCCACGCTGTATGGCAACGCCATTGTCGCCATAAAAAGCCGCGATTCGGTAAGGCAGATCAAAGATAACCGATCGGTAAGTCTTGTACGGGATGAAATATACCTGATACAAACACCGCAAACATTCCAGATAGCACAATTGAGGGAAGCCTACCTGCAGCCGTATCAATCGTATTTCACCGATGACGCAAGCGTAGTGGAACAAACCGGCGTAAACATCAACCTGATAGGCGGAAGCTATCAGAACATAAAAATCACTTACCCTGAAGATATTGCTATCGCTGAGTTTCTCCTGAAACAAAAAAGCCACTCCTTATAAGGAATGGCTAACTGTTCCATAATTCGTAATCGCCTTTCACGCTCTTCTGATCACACCCAAAATCAAAGCTATGATTGCTATTACTAAAAGGATGTGGATCACTGAGCCCGCTGAATAAGCAAAGAATCCGATTGCCCATCCTATTACCAGGATAACGGCAATAATATACAATAAACCTCTCATGTAGTGAATGTTTTAAATTGATAAATGTTATTATCAATAACCGTACACATCCCAAAAGGTTCTAAATTAAAAAACCCTGTAATTACAGGGTTCCTAATATCTAAAGCTGAGGCTAATACTCGTCTTCATTAAAGAAGAAATCATCTTTGGTGGGATAATCGGGCCATATTTCTTCAATGTTTTCATATGGCTCACCATCATCTTCAAGAGCCTGCAGGTTTTCGATAACCTCAACGGGAGCTCCCGAACGAATAGCATAATCGATTAATTCATCTTTTGTTGCGGGCCAGGGTGCATCCTCCAGGTGAGATGCTAATTCAAGTGTCCAATACATATATTACTATCTAATTTAAGGTAAATTTAAATTCTCGCAAAAGTATAATATTTTTAAATCGATTATCAAATAATTTTTTCATTTTTTTAAACACGCGGGATCCATTGATTTTCAGGGATTTTCCGCTCATTTCCTATCTTGCGGGCCAATACAAACAAGTAATCACTTAGTCTATTTAGATAAATATTTACCTTTTCTTCTACGATACTCTCTGCTGAAAGGTTTACCGACAACCGTTCTGCCCTGCGGCAAACGCACCTTGCAATATGGCAAAATGAAATAGCATTATTACCACCCGGCAAAATAAAATGACGCAATTCAGGCAAATTTTCATTCATCGCATCCATTTCCTTTTCCAGCAACTCTATATCGGCGGTATGAAGGTCGGGAATGATCATTTTTGATTTCTCAGGGTCAGATGCCAGTGATGAGCCGATGGTAAATAACCTGTCCTGTATCTCTTTCAATACCTGTTTATCGTGCTCGTCAATATCCTGGTCGCGTATCAAACCGATGTAAGAGTTTAACTCATCTACCGTGCCATAGCTTTCAATACGCAGATGATGCTTTGGCACCCGCGTCCCCCCAATTAATGAAGTATAACCCTTGTCCCCTGTTTTGGTATAAATTTTCATTCGTTTCGAATTTATAGCTTTGGCTCCGGATTTAGAACTAATAAATTGATTTATTTTATATTTATGAAGTCTCCCATATTGGGGGAGATTTAGAAGGAGCTAAAACTCTTACATGCAGTTAATGTTATTACATTTGGTTCATTAATTTATGATCGCAAATACCGTTCTGGAATAAATTTCATCCTATGAGACCCACTTTTGTATCAGCTAAACTTAGTCTTATCCTCCTGGCATTTCTATTGTTTAGTTTCAAATGCGGCGGTACCAATGTAAAACCTATTGTTCCGAACAATATACAGGTAAGCAGTTTCCTGAGCGAAAAACAATTTAATGATTTTTTCCCGCAGCATGATAAATTTTACAGCTATAACGCATTTATAAAGGCCATCCGCCAAATGAGTAATATAAAAATAAAGGTGGTTAAGCGCGCTGTCTCTGTTTACCAGATCACCCGGACCGATAAAAGTACTGGTAAATCTGTTGTGGTGCGCCAGGATGAAGACTGGAATGAAGATTGGGCAAAAAAGAAGCCGGATAGCTCCTACACCATGGATTACGGCAATTTTTGCAGTGAAAAAGATCTGGAAACCGACAAGAAGGAATTAGCTGCTTTTTTTGCAAACATCGCTCACGAAACGCGCCACGGCGTGAATGGCAAATACAACGATGGGCTGATGTTTATTCACGAAAGCAATACCTCGCTGCCTTACGTGGCTGATAATGACAATTACCATGCAGTTCCCGGCAAAAAGTACTATGGCCGCGGGCCCGTACAATTAAGTTACAATGGCAATTACGGCTATGCTTCAGATTGTATTTTTGGCGATAAAACTGTATTGTTAAATAATCCCGACCTTATTGAGACAGATCCAGTGATTGCCTTTAAAGTGGCAATATATTTCTGGATGACGCCCCAAACCTACAAGCCATCTGCGCATGATGTGATGATCGGCAAATGGCAACCCAATGCAGATGACAAGGCCAAAAACCGCAAGCCGGGTTTTGGAATGACCATCAATATCATTAACGGTGCAGTAGAATGCAGCCAGGGTGAGAATATTTATAGCATGAATGACCGTATTGGGTTTTATCAATATTTCTTAAAAAAGTTGGGGGTAAGCGATGCGAATTGCGCTTGCTCATGTGGTACTATGGTAGCATATAAGTAACTAGCGAGTTATTGAATTAGTGAATTAGTGATTTGAATAAGTGATGATCAAATTAATCCTTTAATCGTATCAATCAAGGTTCAGACATTTTTTTTATACTTGTGAATGGATTATCCATTTGACACTGTAGGCCTCACCAGCGAAACCATCGACACATTTGATGACACTTATAAGCTACTGAAATCAAAATTCCGTATAGAGCACACAGGCAATATTGACTTTCATTTGGAAGATTTCGAGGTTTTCAGAGAATGTGAAAACGTTAATTTGAAGGGCTCATACGTAATCAAAAATGCCCGAACTGATTGCTACATACTTTTTGTTGAGATCCATAAAATAAAAAAGAGCGGCTCGAAGTTACCAACACTGTACGATTATTATGAATACCAAAGCTGGGCCTTAGCCTATCTGAAAAAGGATTGCGGACGTGCCCTCATTCGGTCTGAGACGTTAGCTGACAAACTCATCGAACTGGTACACCCTGTAGAACTGGATTTTGATGATGATAAAGCTTTTAGTGATACTTTTTACGTTCTTGTCAACGACCGTTACAAAGCCGGGTCGGCTATGAACCGCGATTTCCGAAATGTAGTG
>DATHLW010000557.1:0-4650 GCA_035487675.1 Mucilaginibacter sp.
TAATGATGCGCCCGCAGCGCACGATCATGAAAGCCAGGCCCGTTGGGTGGTTATGCTAACGGTAATTACGATGATCCTTGAAGTTACGATCGGTTATTACAGCAATTCAATGGCGCTTGCCGCCGAAGGCTGGCATATGTCCACGCATGTCTTTGCTATTGGTCTGACCTGGTGCGCCTATTACTTTACCCGCAAATATGGCGGGTCTCAAAAAATATCCTTTCAAAGCGATCGGCTGTTATCTCTATCGGGTTTCACCAGCGCCATCGTTTTGCAGATCATAGCAGTGATTATGGCATTGGAATCTGTTAATCGCCTTATTCATCCTTTACCCATCAAATTCGGTGAGGCTATTATTGTTGCTGTCATCGGCTTGATCGTTAACGCCGTCAGCGCTTTACTATTAAAACATGACCACGACCACCAGGACGACAACATACGTGCAGCCTACCTGCATGTTTTAGCCGATGGGCTAACCAGCCTCACCGCCATTATCGCGCTGACCATCGGCTTATTTTTTCACCTCTATTGGCTGGATGCCCTGAGCGGTATGATTGGCAGCATCGTCATCACCAGTTGGGCAGTGCAACTCATCAGGGGGTCAGGCAGTAAACTGGTTGATCTTAAAAAATCAATTTAGGGTATTTGGTAAATATGAAGCTACTTTTAATTATCGTCCTGCTTTTCTTTACGCTGAAGCTGATCGGGCAGGAGTCTACAAAGGACACGCTGACTAAAAAGGAACCTGTCGCAATCGGAGAACTCGGCGGGGCAGCATCACGCGACATCAAAGGCGGCGGGACCAGCTGGGGTTATAGCCTTGCGGTAGAAGTTACCCCCATAGAAGACTGGCTGGAACTGGAATTAGGTGTTTCACCGACCTTTGGTAACCACATAAAAGAAACGGACATAGACTTGTTGTTCAAAAAGCCCTGGACGCTCTCGCCAAAAACTGAGTTTATGTTTGGGCTTGGTTTGGCATGGAACCACGCCAACGATCTCCAGGCCATAACCAACGGTGTCAGCGGCGAGATCGCCCTGGATTTTATGTTTTGGCCAGCGGCAAAACACCGGTTTGGTTGGTATTTTGAGCCGGCTTATGAGTATGGCTTTGGCGGAGCGCATCCACAATCGCTTGGCATGAACGCAGGCCTGTTGATCGCGATTCCTTGAAGCTTTAACTATTGTCTCCGATAAGTATATTCCTGAACCGGAAAGCAGATAATTAAGGACTCCCTCTTTACGCTGTCTCGTAAATTGTCAGGCAGGTTGACCGAACGAATACAACAAAAGTTCACAAAATGTGAACTTTTGTTTGAATAAGCATTCATATTACTCCAATTGTTTTTTCAACTCATCTTTACTGGGCAAATAGAGTTTATATTCTCTGCTGAAGATTTGTTCGTTGTTAAGCGGCAGCGTAAATTCAACTACCGCCTTGTTATCCTCTTTACAAAGGATAATACCTAGTGTGGGTTTCTCATGGGCCTGCCTGATCTTGCGGTCATAATAATTGACATACATTTGCATCTGCCCGATGTCCTGGTGCGTGAGTTTGCCGATCTTCAAATCAATCAGGACAAAACAATTGAGCAGCCGGTTATAAAAAACTAAGTCCACCCAAAAGTGATCACCCTCCAGCGTAATTCGCCGCTGCCGCCCCTCGAATAAAAAACCTTTGCCCAACTCCAGCATAAAGTGCTCCAGTTTATTAATAATGGCGTTTTCCAGTTCGTTTTCGGAGTATCGGTTATCTTCTTTAAGATTCAGAAATTCCAATATAAAAGGGCTTTTTAACACATCGGTTGATCTTTCGGGCAATTGTCCTTCCTCCGCAAGTTTCCGTACGGCTTCCTTGTCTTTGCTGAGCACTAAACGTTCATAAAAAGATGAGTTGATCTGTCTCTGTAGTTCCCTGACCGACCAATTATTGACGTTTGCTTCCAATTCATAGAATTTCCGTTCATCTTTATCTTTAACCTTGAGCAGTCGAAGATAATGTGTCCAGCTCAAACTAAATTCGGCAGCCAAATTCCGAATCAGTGATTCGGAATTTGAGTGGCCTGCTCGAGAAATCCGAATCAGTGATTCGGATTTTCGATATTCAAGATAAAATATTCGCATCAGTTCCAGATTATCTACAGAGTAACCGCGGCCGAAACGTTCTGTAAGATGTTCGCTTAGTTTTCGTATGGTTGCTGTACCATAGGCCGCATAGGTTTGTCCTCCTTGTTCATCTTCAACGATCATACGCCCAATTTGAAAATGGGTAGCGACCATGATCAGGTTTATATTTCTGACAACACTTTGTTGTGCCTGCTCTATCAGTTCCTGGACTGATAAAAACAGCTTTTGTCGTTCCACCGGTTTCATATCAACTTGCGCTTTTATATCCTTTAATTGGTTTCATAGTTCGCCCGGCCTTTCGTTTTGGCGGCTTAGGTTCCAGTTTATCGCGGAGCAGGCTCATGTCCTCACTGATCTTTTTGAGCAGTACGCGGGCATAGATCTGTGTGGTCGCGATTTTGGTGTGCCCCATCATTTTGCTCACCGTTTCAATAGGAACATTATTGGAAAGCGTGACGGTGGTGGCAAATGTATGGCGGGCCACGCCGAATGTCAGTTTCTTTTTGATGACGCAGATGACGCCTATCTCTTTGAGATAGCTGTTTACCTTTTGATTGGATATACGGGGGAATATGGTGCCGTTCGCTATTGACCGGGGATTATCGTTATATAGATTCAGAATTGCGGCAGCGGTTGGCAACAATGGAATATTGGTTGGTTCATGACTCTTCTGGCGGTATATTTTTATCCAGCGTTCCCCGTCTTCGCCAATGGTGATATTGGCGTCCCGCAGGTTCATCAGGTCGACGAATGAGAGACCGGTATAGCAGCTGAAAACAAAAAGGTCACGGACCATATTGAGCCGCTCAACCTCAAATACCTTTTTCTCTATGGCATATAATTCCCCCTGGGTCAGAAAATCCGTCTCAACTTTCTTGTAACGGAATTTGTAATTTTTAAACGGGTCCTTATTGATCCAGGTTAGTTTCAGCGCAAGCGTGGTCATTTTCCGAAGCCGTATCAGGTGTTTCATCACGCCATTGTTATTCATCGGTTTCTGGTGATCGACAGGCTTATGATTGCGTAGGAAAGTTTCAAAGTCTATGATAAACTTGTAATCTATCTCATGGATAAAAATGTCGGCTATGCGCTTCTTTTCCTTCAGAAACTTCTCCAGGTACCTGCGTGTCACGGCATAATGTTTAAGCGTACTCCATTTCAGGGAAGCCGAAGCAGTTTCATAGTGGTAGTCCATAAGCCTGCTCAAAGTGTAACGTTCCTCCAGATCACTCTCCCCAAGGAACAGTGATTTTATAGACTGAGCAGTGATATGCTTCCCGCTTAGCTGCATATCTTTATACAGGTTGCTTAATGTTTGCTTTGTTTCGTCCAGGTAGGCGTTGGCTTCTTTGGTTTCCTCTTTGTTCCCTTTGACATTTCCTTTGCCATAATCCCATTTACTGACTTCTACGGTCTGTTTTAAGGCGATATAACATTTTTCCTTGTTTACGGTTACGCAGGCGTAAACCGCAGTTTTTCCGTCTTTGGCCTTCTCTTTTTTGATTGTAAAGAAAACCCCGAATGTCTGTGATGTTCTCATTTTTTCACATTTTTTAGTTAATGAATGAATAATTACATCCTATTTTTGGCCATTTTCAGGAGCGGACAGTTAGGCGAAACGGGCGTTTTTGGGCTATTTAGACCCTTGTAATGCACTGCATCACAACACGTTATCGCTTAACCGTCCACCTAAATTAAAAACTAAAAACAGGTGGACGGATAGGTGTTCAGAATTCCGGTTTTCTTTGAAGTTACTTGAGGGACAATAAAATAAAAAACCCTCTAAATCAGCAATTTAGAGGGTTGGTGTTGCGGCTTGATGCCTAAAAAGTGCGCCCACCTGGGCTCGAACCAGGGACCAAAAGATTATGAGTCTTCTACTCTAACCGACTGAGCTATAGGCGCTGAAATCGTAATGAAATTTCGGCTGCAATGTTACGGAATTACAGCCTAATTTCAAAAACGTTTTTTAGTTATACTTATAAGGGGCTTATTCTTAGGATAAAAAATGTTAAAGATGTTGCAGAAGTTGTAAAGGTTGTAGTTGTTATATGTTTAAGCCTTTTCAACAATTACAACCTTTATAACAATCCAACCAATCTACTTCCCTACTTCAATCACGTGGAAACTCCCGGGAACCATTTGCGGGCGTGGTCTGGGGTTGTCCGTAGTTGCTGCAGGTGTAGCTCCGAATTTGGCAGTAGGCAAATACAGATGATGGGTTACCAGGTCAATGCCGATGGTGCGTGCGCCCGGTTCTGTAGTGATATTTTCGATAAGCTCAAATTTATCAGCACTAATTTCTTTTACCGCAGTTATGGTACCTTCGCCGTTTGAAGCGTAAGCAATTTTTAATTGAGGGTCAAAAACAAGTCCATCAGTACGGCCGATCGGGAACGTACCAACGGTTTTTCCGTTAGAGGCATCCATTACAACCATAGTTTTACTATCGCCGCATCCGATAAACAAACGGTTGGTCTCGCGATCTATATCCAGTCCTGAAGGCGAACTGCCGCCATCGAT
>DATHLW010000558.1:0-3989 GCA_035487675.1 Mucilaginibacter sp.
CAACGCCGTTACTTACACTCAAGTTGCCTTTAATTGTTCGCGTTTGAGTAACCCCGTGCACCTGTAAATCGCCTGTAACAGTAACAGGATAACTGCCATCTTTTGAAAGGTCGGGGTGCTCCTGTATTTTTCCTTTGAATGTAGCCTTCGGAAATTTATCGCTCTCCATATAATCCGAATTAAAATGCTCTTCCATCAATGCCTTCGGGAAATGGAAACCACGTATGGGAACACTAAAATCAAGTTCGCCGGCAGCAGCATTGTAAACCGATACGCCGTTAAATGCAGTAGCCTCGATGTCCTCGATGGGTGCACTTGAATAAAGATTGATCTTAGCATTTTTACAGACGTAGATATCCTGCCCCGCCTGGTGGACTGTCATCCAGGCAAGTAAAATCAAAGCGATGTATTTCATTTTATTTTGGTTTTGAAGATGCGTTTATGTTCCAGTTTATGCCAAACGCCACACCGGTTGATTGCAGCCTTACCTGGCTATAACCCACATCAGATAATGGCACTTTTGTATAAGGCTGTACTGTAACGCCAAATTTTGAATTGATTTGGTGAGTATATGTAGCGTCGAAGTTTAATACACTTAAAATATTACGGTTTTTATTGATTACTGTATAATGTGCGGGCCCTGTCGCATAAGGATCAGCATAATTAAACTGGTAATCCTCGCGCAGCATAAAATAAGATGATAAGCCTGTACCAACTGTGATAGAGTTGGCCTTTTGATGGTATACCTGGTAATTAATGTTAAGCGGTATATCCAGCATACGGCAATCGGCATTTACGCTGGTAGGCTGTGTTTTAAACGGATATGAAGTATGGTAATTATCAAAATTTGTCAAATATGGCTTAATATCATATTGAGCGCCTGTACTGATGGTCCACTTTTTACCAAAGGTGACAGAGAAAGTAGCGCCAAAGTTGCCACCAACCTTACTTTGCTGGAATGATGAATTCACCCCGTTCAGGTCAGACGAAGCTATTATCCCTAATGCGAATACTGGTCTGTTACCTGGTTTTTGGCGCAGGGTGCTTTTTATTGTAGTGCTATTAGCGGCTATAGTCCCGGATTTATTGGCATTAGCATCCGCAGTACCCAACTGAGTTTTGTCGCCTGGAGTAACGGTTTTGCTGTTAGCTAAAACGTTATCCTTTTGATCCGCCTTACTATCAACGGCACCTGATTGTGTCTTATCACTTGTGGCAGCCGGTTTATTATTATTGGCTATAACATCAGTTTTCTGAGTTACATTGGCATCAACTACGCCGGATTGTGTTTTGCCGTTGGCAGTATTTGGCACAACATTATTCGCCAGAACAGGCTGCTGATCATTGCTCTTGTTTATGTTACCGGTAACACCGCGGCGACCCTTCCCGGCAGATAAGGAAAAGAACGTTCCGCCATTCCCCGCGCGACCCCGCCGGGCAGGCGTGGTTATAGCGTATTGGGCAGATTTTGTTTGCTGTTTGCCGCTATCTGCCGCTTGCCGGGCAGGTTCGCCGCTTGTACCGGTATTACTTTTTACCTTATCAATAGTTTTACCATTAGTAGGATGGTTAGCAGCAACCTGATCCTTCTTTCCTGGCTTAACCACATCGGTTTTCAAAAACAGGTATCCTAAAAATATGATGACCAATGCTGCTGCGCTGCCGACGATGGGCAGCCAGTAAACAATGGCGGAGCGCTTTTTACTCTTATCGAGCATTTGCTCCATGGCATCCCAGTCTGCTTCCCTGAATGCCGTCTCATCGACTGGGTCTTCCAGCCCCATTTTGAATAACTTGTCTAAATTGTCGTCCTTCTCGGTGTTCATCCCCTTTAAATGTTTTTCTTAATGAACAGATTATGTACATCTGCCTTACTGATAGCCACGCTTGATGAATAATCCATTCCTTTATTGTAGTTGGTATTGTTGACCGTATTATCGGCTTCCAATATCATTTGTTTTAGTTTTTGCCTGGCCTTATGCAGATTTGATTTCGATGTGCCGGATGATATATCCAGCCTTTCGCCAATCTCTTCATGCGTGTAGCCTTCTATAGCGTACAGGTTAAATACCGTGCGGTAAGCATTGGGTAACCGCTGCACCATGGCTAAAAGGTCATCATAATTAAGCTTACGGTCGGGCAACTCACCATCGCTCATGTTTTCGGCCTTATCCAGGTCTTCGGCATAGGCCATTTTCAGATTAGCACGATAGTAGTCGATGGAAACATTCGTCATGATCTTACCCAGCCACGCCTTAAACGGGCGCGAGGTATCATAGGTCTCAATGCGGGTGAATACCTTGAAGAAACCCTGGTTCATTACCTCAGCGGCTTCATCACGGTTGTTGGCGTATCGCAGGCATATACCCATAGAAAAGCCATAGAATGCTTTGTACAGCATTTTCTGACTTCCCCTATCCTTCCTAATACAGCCGCCGATCAGTTGATGTAACTCTTCTTCGCCCATCCGGTAACCTTGTTAGCTTAATAAATTTAACCTTATCTGACTGTAACACGTTGCTTGGTCAGCAAAGGTTGCTTTGAGATGTAAAAAAAGTAATAATTTAAATTTAGGCATTTGAAAATCAATATTTTTAAATTAAATATCAGACTAATTATATTTTGTGTTTGAATAGGATAATATATTGTCGCATAGTTGACTCACCTCCTGCCCCCTCTTTGCCAGCAGAGGGGATTGACAAACGCAGTGATGTCGGGTCCGAAGGACTCCTTTTGAGGTGAGTCAAAAATTTCCTTCTTACAGGCAACCTTTCGCCCCTGCATTCCGTGATGCTTATACCAAGCACATCAATATATGATTCCTGTTTCTGTTATAATTATTACTAAAAATGAGGCCGGGGTGATCGCCTCCTGCATCAATGCTGTTCAATCAATTAGTGACGATATCCTAATTATAGATAACGACAGCACAGACAATACTACAGAGATAGCCCGTAAGCTTGGCTGCCGCGTGTATCACGATGAATGGGACGGATATGGTGCCAATAAAAACAAAGGGATAGGCCGTGCAAAATACAATTGGATATTAAGTATTGATGCCGATGAGATTGCCGATACAGAACTGGTGCGCGCCCTGCATAAATTGGCATTAGATGACCCAAAGACGGTCTACGACATCAAATTCAGATCCTACTACGGAAAAAAATTGATCCGTTTTGGCAGTTGGGGACGAGATCATCATATCCGTCTTTTTAATCGTACAAAGGTCAAATGGTCAAATTCCCCTGTACACGAGACATTGGTGTTACCAGAAAAAGTTACCATTAAACGATTAGAAGGACACTTGCATCATTATTCGGTAAAAGATGCCGCAGAGTTTAGGAGCAAAGCCGATCATTATGCCAAACTGAGTGCCGGCAAATACCTCGCGATCAATAAAAAACCCTCTTTTATAAAATTGCATATCGCCCCGCTATTCCACTTCATCAAAAATTATATTGTATTTTTAGGTTTCCTGGATGGGAAAGCCGGATGGGAAATTGCCCGGATAATATCCAATCATACCCGGCTTAAATACCGATTGCTGAAGGAACAGCCTGAAAACATTTATACAGAAGTTCCGAAAGTGAAGGATAATTTGGTGGTCGAGTATTAAGTCGTAAGTCTGTAACCGTCCCGATAGATATCGGGAGTCTTAAGTCAATAAACTGATCCAAAACCTGTTAATGAGAAGAAAGCGTGTAAATGATCTTTATGCTAATACTTTACAGCTTATCATTAACCAGCTATTAGGGCTCGTCATCTTTTACATTCTTTCAATCGGGCTGGATAAAAACAGTTTTGGACAGATCAATTTGGCGCTGGCGTTGATGCTGGCTATATTCAATATCCTTTCATTCGGTATCGACCAGATCACAATACGGCGAATAGCTTCGGGCGAACATCCCAAAAACATCCTTTCGCTCTATTTAACCCATGTATTAATTACCGGGCTGGTTTTCTACGCACTTTTATTTGCAGGCAGTATC
>DATHLW010000559.1:0-7335 GCA_035487675.1 Mucilaginibacter sp.
TACCGAGAACAAAAATTACCTCAAAAACCAGTTGATCGCCCAGGCGAAACAATATTATTATGAGCGGGTAGTGCTTGAAAAGAAACTGGCTTTACTACAAAACACGCAAAGTCTGTTGGAATACATGCTAAAGGATGCGAACGTCAGGCTCACTTACGGCAAAGAAAAGCTAAGTAACATCTACAAAGCCAAGGCGGACCTTTTTGAACTGGACAACACACGTGAGCAAATGAACAATGAGATCAGTCAAAAAAACATTATGCTGAATACGCTAATGAACAGGGATAAGCAAACAGCCTTTTCAGTAGATACATCGGTTGTATTAAAAGATTATGAAGTTGCCAAAACCGATACAACGGCCCTCGCAAATGCCCGCAGCGATATTAAGGGGGTCAGCCGGAATATTGAATTACAGCAACTAAATGCACAAATGGAATACAGCAAGCGTAAGCCCGACTTTGGAATACAGGCGGCGCATATGATCAGTTATGGCGGCTTTCCAAATCAATACATATTAATGGCATCGGTCACCATACCTATCGTACCCTGGGCATCCAAAGAGTACAAAGCTAATTTAAAGGGTATCCGGTATGAAATTGAGGAATTACAGCAAAAAAAACTGGATATGCTCAACCAGGCTGCCGGGCAGTTAGCCGGATTAAGCGCGGACATTGGCAGCAAAAAAAGGCAGCTGAAAAACTATCAGCAAAACATTATTCCCGCCTTGCAAAATAGTTATAAGACCGCATTGCTGGCCTACGACCAGAATACAGGTGACTTACCATCTGTCTTGACAGATATCAAAGATTTGCAGACAGCCCGGATGGACGCATTGGACCGATTACAAGAACTTTTAACCTTACAGGTGGCTTATGAAAGAGAAAATGAAAGCAATTAGAACAATATTGACCTGCATCCTGCTAAGCATGGTTTTGCTTACGGCTTGTTCTGATAAGAAAAAGGAACCGGCTACAGTACAGGCGAAAAGTGATGTAAAATACACCTGCCCGATGCATCCGCAGATACTAGAAGATCATCCGGGTAGTTGTCCTATTTGCGGGATGACATTAGTGAAAAAATCAGGGCAGGCCAGCGAGGGTTCAGGCATCAGCTTAAATACTGTTTTGCAGCCGGTTAATTCTTCTGTGATATCCAATATCAAGACGATCTTACCAGAGCAAAAGGAAATACCGGCAATAATTTCAGCAGATGGTTACCTGGATTTTGACACGCGCACATTTAACAATATTACCTCCCGCTTTTCAGGCCGTATTGAAAAATTGTATATCAAATATGCATTCCAGGAAATCCATACTGGCCAGCGTATTTTTGATATATACAGCCCTGATATGGTAACCGCACAGCAGGACCTGGTTTATCTTACGAAAAACTCCCCGCAGGAAACTAGTCTTGTCAATTCAGCAAGACAGAAGCTGCTGCTACTCGGAATGACGCCATCGCAGGTTGATCATGTGGTGAAAACCGGCCATCCATATTATAATTTGCCGGTATACAGCCCTTATGAGGGCCATGTTCATGATGTCGCGCATAGCCAAATGGCCAGCTCAACTGATATAAAACCACCATCTGATTTGGCCAATAACCTCCCCTTAGCTGTCAAAGAGGGTATGTATGTTGAAAAAGGACAGAATTTGTTTAACGTAGTCAATCCCCACATGCTTTGGGCGATAATAAAAGTAGAACGGTCGGCGATGGTCAGCCTAAAATTAAACCAACCTGTTAAAATTACTTTACCGGATGTACCGGGTAAGACGATGACCGGGAAAGTCAACTTTATTGAACCATTTTTAGAAGGCAATGATAAAAAAGTCAGTATCAGGGTTTATCTTGAAAACATGGATCATGAGCTGAAAGTAAACAGCCTGGTTAAAGCAGATATACAAACCAGGAAAATCAACGGACTATGGATACCAGGAACAGCGGTGGTTAATTTGGGGCAGAAAAAGATCGTATGGATAAAAAACGGTCAGGTCTTCCAGGCTAAACAGGTAAGTACAGGTGCTATCAACGGCAACGAAGTGCAAATTATAAAGGGATTAACGTCAGTTGATAGCCTTGCATCTAATGCTCAATATTTAACAGACAGCGAAAGTTTCATTAAAACAAATGATAATGAATAAGATAAAATTATTTGCATTGCTATGTACCCTGTTGTTTGCAGCATGCAAGCAAAAACCCCAGCAGGTAGTTAAGGTACAGGCAAAAGCCTACTATACCTGTTCCATGCATCCGCAGGTACACGAGGATCATGATGGTAATTGCCCTATTTGCGGAATGAAGCTGATCAAAGTGGAACTTACAGAAACGCCCGATAAAACCACAAATCGCATTACGCTTACGGCAACACAACTCGAGTTAGCAGGCATCCAAACGGATACGGTACGGGAAGAAAATATTAGCAGCGAAAAGACACTTACAGGAACAGTAACTACCGATGAAAATAAAGCAGAAGAGTTAAGCGCAAGAATAGCAGGGCGGATACAGCAGTTGTTTGTGCGGACTGTAGGCGAAAAAATTTCAATAGGCCAGCCTGTTTACTCTATTTACAGTGAAGACTTGCAGGAAGCAGAAAAAGAATACCTATTAGTGAAACAACAGCAAAAAATTCTGTATAATCCTGATGTGGACTACCAGCAACTGATCAGTGCTGCCGAAAATAAATTGCAATTGTGGGGATTATCTCCTTCGCAGATAAGAGGTTTAGCTTCTTCCGGAAAAGTATCTGCAACTACAACTGTTTTAAGCAAAATTAATGGAACTGTTAGCGAAATCGCGGTTCATGAGGGAGACTATGTAACTGAAGGTATGTCCATACTCAAAACGCAGGCCTTAAATAATTTATGGATTCAGGCTCAAATTTATGCCAGTGAAGCGGGGAATTATAAAGAAAATGACCGGGTAAGCATTTCGTTTCCTGATCTGGGCGGAAAGGTTATTAACGGCAAGGTGGACTTTATTAACCCCGAATTATCGGATGCTTCCAAAGTGGATTTAATCAGGATCAGTATCTCCAATCCGCAGGGATTGATACAGCCCGGAATGCTGGCCTATATCTCCATAGCGAATGGTAACAACCAATCTTTAGCTGTTCCGGCATCGGCCATACTGACTAGTGGCAAAGGCAGCAGCGTATGGGTGAAAAATCCAGATGGCAGTTTTTCGCAAAGGATGATTACATCGGGTGCGGGCAACTCAAACTATGTACCTGTTCTTTCAGGCTTAAATACCGGGGATATCGTAGTTACTAATGGGGCTTACCTTTTGAATAGTGAGGCAATATTTAAAAATGGGAACGATAATGGTATGGCTGGAATGAAAATGTAAATTGACAAGAAGAACGTTACCACTTCAGATTTGGACTAAATACTCCTTCGGAAACGCTTTCCTTTTAAAATTTAGCTAAATATTTTCTGTATAAAAATATTTAAAACCTCCAAGAGGATAAGAATAATGATGACTAACTCCAGCCTATAACTATTCCTGTACTGTAACAGGTCCCTGAAAAGTTCGAGGTTGTCTTTTACAATATTTAGCCCTTCCTGTATATCCCTAAACCTTTCTTGCAGGTCAAATGTCCGCTTAAGGTCGTTGTGTATTTTATTCAGGTTCTCATCGTCCCAGGTTTCGGGAGGAGAATCAAAAATATACAGGTTTTCGGCAATGCGGTTTTTTAATACAAGCGTTTTTCCGATGTATTTTTTAAGATTTACACCGGATATGTTCAGGCGTCCCTTGGCTTCTAATATTTGGGTGTGGTGATTAGTTTCTTCAATCAGCTTAGTAGTTTGCTCTTCATAATAATCAAGCGCAACCGACTGTGATACCGTCAGCATAATCAATCGTAAAACTTCAATATCTGACCCTGCGATCTCAATGGAATTGAACCCTATTTTATTTTTTCCGGCCTTAGTTTGTATTTTGAATTCTTCTGTCAGGTTTTGGTCGAATGCATTTTTGCAATAGGATGATATGAGTTTTAAAAATTCTGAGATTTTGATGGCATCATAATTTAAAAAACACACTACTCCATATTTAAAAACATAGATGAATTGTTCATTATCCATTCTGTAAAATAATTCATCTGCATCGCTATAATATAGATCCGCTTTAAAGGTAGATTTGAACGCTTTTATATCGATACTATCAGCTATCTGGTAGGATAAAACTTGCTGTAACATATTTTGTACGGTTAATTAAATATACTACTTAAGTATAGCAACAGGTGAATAATAAATTTCCACCCTGCTTCAGCCTATATTATGCCCCGTAAACACATTTCCCATCAATAAACGTCTGTTCAACTTTAATTTGTGGCAAATCCTTAGGTTCTGTTTTTAATGGGTCATGATTTAGTATGATGAAATCAGCCAGCTGCCCCGGTTTCAGCGTCCCGAATTGGGTAGTCTGGCCGATAGATGCAGCACTTACGGTATAAGCTTTCAATGCGTCGGATATGCTTATGGCCTCGTCAGGGGCAATAGCATATCCTTCATTGTCTTTCCTTGTGACTGCAGCTTCAATACCTTTAAGCGGATTTAAATTGCTAACCACCGGTGCATCGGACGACAGCGCAGTCAGAATACCATGCTTTAAAACCGACCTTACCGGGTAGCATTGATCCAAGTAATCCTGGTCTAAATACTGCCTGAAGTTTTTGCCTAACTCACTAATAAATATGGTTTGCATTGAAGCAGCCATTCGGTGTTCCGCTATTATCTCCAGGTGCCTTTCTTCGGGCAAGCCCAGGTGCTCTATACGTTTTATCATATCCGGGAACCACTCACTAAGCTGGCTATAAGTCTCCACCACAAATTCTATTGCTGCATCTCCAATAGCATGGGTTGCTAAGCCTAATCCATTTTCCATTGCGGCTATGCCGAGTTCAACGTATTGCTGTTCTTGCAATCGAAGTACACCTTGCTCCCTGGTGTTTTTGTAATGTTGTTTCAACGCCGCAGTTTTTCCGCTTAAGCCGCCATCGCTAAAAAACTTTACTGTATTTATATTGAACCAATCTGATGAATAATATTCCGGCAGGTTGTAAGGCTTTTCTCCCCCGTCCGGCAATAGAATTGGGATAGCATTTAGTCTGATTACCAGTTCATTTTCTGCATTCATCTCATGATAAGCTTGAAGTAACAAGGGATCAACTGCCGGGTCGGTAGCCGCTGTAATTCCCAAACTGTACAATTGCTGGCGCGCAGCCCTGATCATCACTTTCAACTCATCCTTTGTATAGGCAGGGATATACCTGCTAATCATACCAAGCGCTGTTTCTGAGAAGACCCCATTTGGCTTTCCGTCAACCCCCATATGCATTACCCCACCCTGCGGAACAGGAGTAGTTGCCGTTACACCACTCAATTCCAGCGCCTTTGTGTTAGCAACCGCAATATGTGCACAGGTGCGTATCAGGTAAACAGGTTTATCCTTAACCACCTTATCCAGGTCGTTTTTATCCGGCATACGCCCCTCTTTCCAGCCAGCCTCATTAAAGCCTCGTGCAGTTATCCAGGCTACCTCAGGATTTTGCACATGATATGATCGTATCATATCCAGCATCTCGTCCAAACTGCCTGCCGGGCGCACATCCAGCATATAAGTTTTCAGGTTACCAACCTTCCAGATATGAATATGCGAATCGTTAAAGCCGGGCATTACCGTTTTGCCACCGGCATCGATCACTTTGGTACGAGACTGAACCAATGATTTCAACTCATCCCATTTACCAATAGCCTTAATACGGTTACCTTCTACGGCCATAGTATCACAGCTTCCATTGATGAATCCATCATGAAAGGAAAGCAGGTTGGCATTATGGATGAGTATTGTTGACATAGTATGGATCGTCCGAAACGTTTATCTTCCTATTTAAACCAATACGGCTTTTCTTTTCTCCTGTGCCCGGGCAATAGCATCTTCCAATACCTGCAAACCTTCGGCTAATTGCTCATCAGTGATCACTATCGGAGGTAACAGGCGTATGCAGTTACTGAATAAGCCGGCGCGTATCATTAGCAGGCCGTGAGCCACAGCATCCTTAATGATCTCCAAGGTTGCTTCAGCATCAGGTTCTTTGGTATCCCGGTCTTTAACAAATTCAACCAGGCGCATGGCCCCGATGCCCCTAACATCACCGATTAAAGGGTATTTTTCTTTCCAGCTTTCGAGCGTAGTGCGGATAGTTTCTCCAACCTTGTTCACTCTGGTTAAAAATGCATCACTCTTGATGATCTTTATGGCCTCAATAGCTGCAACACAGGCTACCGGGCTACCGCCATAGGTACCACCCACTCCACCAAGGTGCGGTGCGTCCAGTATTTCGGCTTTACCCGTAATGGCGCTGATAGGCATGCCAGCGCCTATTGATTTAGCGCTTACAATGATATCAGGTATTACACCGCTATGCTCAACCGCAAAAAACTTACCTGTACGCCCGGCGCCACATTGAATTTCATCAGCTATGAAGACAATTCCGTAACGGTCGCAAACCTCCCTCAACTTATGCAGATATGCAGCAGGCATTGGTAAAAAGCCACCTTCACCTTGTACAGGTTCAATAATTATAGCTGCCAATGATTCCGGATCAACCTGCGAAATGAAAGATTCTTCGAGTTTCTTTATACAAAAAGCCACGTACTCATCTTCAGTCATTCCTTCTATTCCGCGATAGGTATTTGGCGCGGGGATACGGTAAATATCCGATACATATGATCCAAATCCCTTTTTAAATAGGGCATATTTACTGGTAAGGCTTAAGGTTAACAAAGTGCGCCCGTGATAGGCTCCTTCGAAACATAGTACCGCATTTCGTTTAGTGTAATACTTAGCGATATTCACCGCGTTTTCTACCGCCTCGGAGCCGGAGTTTGCAAGCAAAGTTTTCTTTTTGAAATCACCTGGCGTAATGCTGTTTAACAACTCGGCCAGGTCGAGATAAGGCTCCATCGTTGTAACTAGTGAGCAAGTATGAATATATTTATCCAACTGATCTTTTATAGCGTTTACCACTTGCCCATTACTATGGCCGACATTGATCATGCCGATACCGCCTGCAAAATCGAGCAGCTGATTACCATCCACATCCCATACCAATGCACCTTCGGCCCGCTCAACTACAACATCGGTTGATTTTGCCAAACCGGCGGGTAAAGCTTTCTTCCTTCTCTCCAAAGCTTCCAGGCCTTTAGGGCCGGGTAAGGCTGTTTTCAGTTTTATAAACGACATGATATTTAAGTTTTAATAATTAAATCTTCTTTAAAAATGATGACTGGTTAATGTATCGCAGCCTGATTATATCTTTTTATCAATATC
>DATHLW010000560.1:0-6914 GCA_035487675.1 Mucilaginibacter sp.
CTGGTTTATCCATAGTGCATCTCCACCTTTTACAGGAGAAACCAATGTGGTGAGCTTATTCAGCTTTAACTCGTCTGTAAAGCTTTTTTGATCATACCGTGGCTCGATATTCATTTCCTTAGGGAAAAGCCATATCTGCAGGGTATTCGCCTCTTCAGTTTTAGAGTGATTGTATTCTGAATGCTGAATACCTGTACCAGCCGACATTACCTGTACCTCGCCTGCATTGATCACACCAATATTACCCATGCTGTCGCGGTGCTCTAAAGCGCCTGAGATAGGGATGGTAATGATTTCCATATTATCATGCGGGTGCATGCCAAAGCCAGTACCTCCGGCAATAACATCATCATTCAACACGCGCAATGCACCAAAATGCACTTTTGCAGGGTTATAATATGGCCCAAAGCTGAAAGAGAAATTTGCTTTTAACCAGCCTATGTCGTTACGTCCCCTTTCATTAGCGGGGTGAATTGTTTTCTTCATAATTTTTATTTGATCCTCCAAATTATATGTTCAAACACACAATTTTTATTCCACAAATTTAGAATCCTTATTTTTGCATAAAATTATGAGCTTCTGATGTCAAATAAGGTGGTCATAGCCGGGGCAAGCGGACTAATTGGCAGTAAATTACTGAATATATTACTGCACCAGCCCGACTATGACGAAATTTTGATAGTAGTAAGAAAAACGCTGCCAATTATCGATAAGAGGTTAGTTCAACTGGTGATTGATTTTGACAAGCTGAATGAGCATGCAGCAGCTATATCGGGCCATGCAATCTTTTGCTGCCTTGGGTCGACAAAGAAGAAAACGCCCGACCTGGCTTTATATCGGAAGATAGACCATGATTATCCGCTGCAGTTGGCACAATTAGCAAAGCAAAATGGCGTTGAACAATACCATTTGGTATCGGCAATTGGCGCCAACAGTAAATCGTCCAACTTTTATACAAAAATGAAGGGCGAAACTGAGGAAGATATAAAAAACGTTGGTTTTAAGTGCCTGCATATTTATCAGCCGTCGATCTTGACTGGGGACCGAAAAGAGCGAAGGCCTGCGGAGCGCTTTGCCATCGGACTGATGAAGGTTATCGACCCATTATTAATTGGTGGCCTAAAGAAATACAGGAGCATACCTGCTGAAACCGTTGCGCAAGCAATGTTTAATGAATCTACAAAGAAACAGGAAGGTGTATTTATGCATACTTCCGACAAAATAAAGTTATTAGCGTGAGTACGTATCTATCTGCTGAAAATTTAGGCCATTCATTTCATGACCATTGGTTGTTTAAAAATCTGACGATCGGTATTAACCGTGGCAGAAGGGTCGCGTTGGTAGGCATTAATGGCGCAGGCAAATCTACCCTGTTAAAACTATTGGCCGGACAATTTCTTCCGGTTGAGGGTAAAGTGGTGCAAGCACGTGACCTTAGGATGGGTTACCTGGAACAGGACCCTACCTTTGATAAGGCTTATACTATCAGCGATTATATTTTCCACTCAGACAATAAACAACAGCAACTGATCAGGCAGTATGAAGAGTTGCTGGAAAATGATCCTGAAAACACAAAAGCAATAGACAAAATCACTGAAGAGATCAGCGATAGTGACGCCTGGGAGTATGAATATAAGATAAAAACCATCCTGGGACGGTTGGATATCCATCATCTGAACCAAATGATAGATACTCTATCCGGCGGACAAAGGAAAAGGCTTGCGCTGGCACGTTTGCTTATAGAAGATCCGGATGTTTATTTGCTGGATGAGCCAACGAACCATTTGGACATCGATACCATTGAGTGGCTGGAAAAACTAATGACCGAAGGCGCAAAGACTATCCTTATGGTGACGCACGACCGTTATTTCCTGGATAATGTTTGTAACGAGATATTGGAGATAGATAATGGCAAAATCATCCCCTATGTAGGCAACTATGGCTATTACCTGGAGAAAAAGGCCGAAAGGGAAAGTGAACTGGAATTACAATTTCAAAAGAATTCCAATCTACTAAAGAAGGAATTAGAGTGGATGCGCAGACAACCACAGGCACGGGGCACCAAATCAAAGGCGCGCATTGATGCTTATTATGAACTGGAAGACAAAACAAAAAATGCCGGGCCTAAAGGAAAAGTTGAATTAAGCGTGAAAACAGCCCGCCAGGGTAACAAGATACTGGAGCTGCATCATTTAAATAAATCGTTTAATGGCCACACCTTTGTGTCTAGTTTCAACTATGTATTTAAAAAAGGTGATAGGATAGGCCTTGCGGGGAAAAATGGCAGCGGTAAATCAACGCTGTTGAATATGATCACCGGTAATTTACAGCCAGACAAAGGCCAGGTAGAAAAGGGCGAAACTACGGTTATGGGCTATTTTCACCAGTCGGGCATGGTTTTTAAGGAAGAGGAGCGGGTAATAGATGTAGTGAAGAACGTGGCTGAGTTCATTACGATGGCCGATGGTAAGATGATTTCTGCATCTGCCCTGCTTACACTATTCCTCTTTCCGCCTAAAAAGCAATATGGATTTATAGCCAATTTGAGCGGCGGCGAGAAAAAGCGATTACAATTGCTGCAGATACTGATGAAGAACCCCAACTTCCTGATACTGGATGAGCCTACCAATGACCTGGATATTGACACGCTGAATGTACTGGAAGAGTTTTTAACCAATTACACAGGTGTATTGATGCTGGTATCGCACGACCGTTATTTATTGGATAAATTAACGGATCAGCTATTCATTATGGAAGAGAATGGCCATGTGAAAATATTCAATGGTAATTATTCATCTTATCGCTATGAGTTGGAGACGGCAAAACAGCAAGCAAAAAAAGCCCCTGTTGAAGAAAAGACAGAACCAAAACCTCAACCTAAGAAGAACAAGTTAGCCTTTAAGGAGCTGAAGGAACTGGAAAACTTAGATAAAGAAATTGCAGAAATCGAGAATAAGATCAAAGTACTGACTGAAGAGCTTAATTCGGGCATATCTGACCACGGAAAATTAAACGAAATAGCTCAGAAAATTGCGGCGCTGAATAGCCTATTGGATGAAAAAAGTATCCGATGGATAGAGTTAACTGAATTAAACGGGGCTTAATATGAAACCTTCAGATATCATAGCATCTATTGGTGTGATCATTTTATTGATCGCATTTTTGCTGAATTTATACAGAAAACTCCCTGCGGAGAATAAAATATACAGCTTATTGAACTTTATTGGCGCAGGCATATGCTGCTTTGCATCATGGATGGTTAGCTTCTACCCTTTCGTTATCCTTGAAGGCGTTTGGGCATTTGTTGCGTTTGTATCATTATTTAAAGTTCCACGTGGAACATCACATAATTGAGCGTACTTTTGTACGTTCCACGTGGAACATGGAGGTGAAATGTTTAAGAAATATGATGTAATAGTTGTGGGTGCCGGCCACGCCGGATGCGAGGCAGCAGCAGCGGCAGCTAACCTTGGCTCCTCTGTTTTATTGATCACTATGAATATGGGGACAATAGCACAGATGAGTTGCAACCCCGCTATGGGTGGCGTAGCCAAAGGACAGATTGTGCGCGAGATTGATGCAATGGGTGGTTATTCAGGAATTATAGCTGATAAAACAACGGTACAATTCCGCATGCTTAACCTGTCAAAGGGTCCGGCGATGTGGAGTCCACGCACACAAAATGACCGTGCACGCTTTGCTGAAGAATGGCGTTTGGCTTTAGAAAGAACTCCAAAAGTCGACTTTTGGCAGGATATGGTGAGCTCCCTAATAGTAAAAGACAATACCGTGAAAGGTGTGCGCACTTCACTTGGTGTCGAAATAGAATGTGATGCGGTTGTACTTACTAATGGCACCTTCCTTAATGGCGTGATCCATATAGGCGAAAAGAAATTCGGAGGCGGTCGCACAGGTGAAAAGGCGGCCACTGGCTTGACTGAGCAATTAGTTGAATTAGGCTTTGAAGCAGGCCGCATGAAAACCGGCACCCCGCCGCGCGTAGATGGACGCACTTTAAATTATAGTGTAATGGAAGAACAATGGGGGGATGAAAATCCCGGACGTTTTTCTTTTACTGATGTAGAACGTTCATCCGACCAACGCTGCTGTTGGATCACTTACACCAACACCCAGGTACACGAAACGCTGAAAGAAGGCTTTGAAAAGTCGCCCATGTTTACCGGCCGTATCAAGGGCTTGGGACCAAGGTATTGCCCTTCGATTGAAGACAAGATCAATCGTTTTGCAGAGCGCGAACGCCACCAGATATTTGTGGAACCCGAGGGTTGGAACACTGTTGAGATTTACGTCAACGGCTTTTCAACTTCTCTCCCCGAAGATGTACAATATAAAGCTTTGACTCAAATCCCTGGATTTGAAAATGCAAAAATGTTCAGGCCGGGTTATGCTATCGAATACGATTACTTTCCTCCTACCCAGTTAGGCCTTACATTGGAAACCAAACTGGTAACCAATTTATTTTTCGCCGGACAGATCAATGGCACCACCGGTTATGAAGAAGCTGCCTCTCAGGGTTTCATTGCAGGCATCAACGCACATCAAAAAGTTCATGATCTGCATGAACTAATCATGAAACGTTCGGAATCTTATATCGGTGTATTGATAGACGACCTGGTAACCAAAGGTACCGAGGAACCTTACCGCATGTTTACCTCCAGGGCAGAGCACCGCTTATTGCTACGCCAGGATAATGCGGATATCCGTCTTACCCCTATTGGTTATGCGCTTGGCCTGATCAATGATGAGCGGATGGATAAGGTAAACCAAAAGGTTAAAAACTCTGACGATATTGTTGCCTATACCAAAAATGTTTCAGTAGAGGCGACAAGTATCAACCCCCTTTTAGAAGAGTTGGACACATCACCACTTTCGCAAAATGTAAGGCTGTTCAATTTGTTGAGCCGGCCGCAGGTATCGTTCGATGACCTGAGAAAAGCGGATTCGGCTCTCGATACACTGCTCACAAAATATGATAAAGAAACTATTGAGCAGGCTGAAATAAAAATTAAATATGAGAGTTATTTTGAGAAGGAATTGGACATCGTAGAGAAGATGCGAAAGATGGAAGACAAGGAGATCAATCCGGAGTTCAACTATCATGGCCTTGTCTCGTTGTCGAAAGAAGCCCGCGAAAAGCTGATGAAAATAAAACCGCGCACTTTAGGACAGGCGTCACGCATTTCGGGGGTGTCACCATCAGATATTTCGGTTTTGATGGTACACATTTCAAGATGATACATAAATAACTGATTATCAATTACTTAAACCGAAGTTATTAGAGAGGATTAAAGCAATTATTTTTAAATCCTAATGATAATCTTCATGAGAGAATAAAAATCGTTTATAGGGCTTAAAAATGAGGCTAAATAAAAGGGATACTTTTTCACCTGGAAAACTACTGTTTTTTGTCACTGCATTACTATTATTTGGTTGCGCCAGCATGCAAAAGCCCCAGGGCGGACCGAAAGACCGAACCCCGCCAAAATTACTGAAGGCAACCCCACCAAACATGACCCGGAATTTTTCGGCCAAACAAATCAAGCTTGAATTTGACGAGTATTTTAGTTTGAAAAACCAGACCCAGGAAATCAGCCTTAGTCCGGCGATGGAAAAACTTCCAACCTACAAAGTGAGCAAAAAATCCATCGTTATAGATTTTAAAGATTCCCTCCAAAAAAACACCACTTATGTGATCAACTTTGGAAAAGCGATTGCCGACCTGAACGAAGGAAATGTTTTGAACAACTTCACTTACGTTTTTTCTACCGGCCCCCATATCGACTCATTGAGTGTTTCCGGAAATGTACAAAACATCTTAACCCAGGAAAAAGAGAAAGATGTGACCGTGATGCTATTCCCATTGAACAAGGATACGCTTTGGGGAAAGAAGAAGCCTACCATTTATGCAAGTACGGACTCATCGGGAAATTTCTCACTGAATAATCTACACGACGGAGACTATCGGATCTATGCCCTTAAAGAAAAATTTCCAAACAGAATATATGACAAGGACGATGAATTGGTTGCTTTTCAGACAGCGCCTGTACATTTAAAACGTGACACTGCTAACATACATCTAAATCTGTTTAAACAGGAACCGGATAAATTCAGGCTGGTTGACAATCGTTTTGATGCCGACGGAAAAATGTTTTTCACCTTTAACAAAAGTATAGAAAACCCATCCGTTAAAATTCTATACCCCACCGGATTTGATAATGAGAAGATAGTAGATTTTAGTAAAACCAGAGATACTGCTTTTGTTTATATGAAAAACATGGATTTCGATTCCATTCGCGTTTCGTTCCTTCAAAATGGGACCCCTATTGATACTATAGCAAAAAGAAAAGGCCGCAAAGAGGTTTTTGACCACAACATTTCACTTCAATACAATACCACATTCGATAATAAGATAAAACCGGGCAACAATCTTATAGTAACGGCCAGTGCCCCTATCCAAACCATCGATAATACAGTGGTAACATTAAATGAGGATTCGGTCAATATATCCAACTTCACTATAAGCAAGGATACGGCGACCATGAAAAGATTGACGTTTAATTACAAATGGAAACCCAACAGCAGGTACCAGCTTATATTTAATGAAGGGGCATTAACCAGTATTTACGGCGATAAGAATAAAAAGTTCCTGAAACAATTCCAGTTAGATAAACCGGACAATTATGGTCCCTTAACGCTTAAAGTTACAGTTCCAGATACAACAAAAGGATATGTAATAGAACTATTGGATAACCAGAAAACAGTGGTTCACCGTGACCCCATAATTAAAAGCCAATCTGTAGTTTATAAGAACTACCCGGTTGGCAAATACTATGTGCGGGTAATATACGATGATAATAAAAATGGCAAATGGGACAGCGGTAACGTGAAGAAAC
>DATHLW010000561.1:0-3401 GCA_035487675.1 Mucilaginibacter sp.
ATTGCTTTGCGATGAGGAGAACCAGCCAACAGCCGAACAATTACAAAACGCAGAAAGACTAAAAGTAATTGGTTGTTTTGGTAAGGTTGCCAGCAGGAAACTATCTGAAGCGGCCTGCGAGAATGGCATCATTGTTTTTGATGACCCTAAATACAATCCCCGTAACGTAGATTTTATCCCCAAAAGGGTGATCTCATTTATGAACGAGGGTAAAACGCATATGAGCTGTAATTTTCCCGACCTGCAACCGCCGCGTAATGATAATGCCCACCGCCTGATACACATACACACCAACGTGCCCGGTATACTGGCACAAATAAACGGAGTTTTAGCAAGGCATAATATCAACATTGTAGGCGAATTCCTGGTAACCAATGCCCAGATAGGGTACGTGATCACCGATATTACGGTGGGCTACGGCAAACAGGTTTTAAACGAGCTGAAGGCTATTGACCATACGATAAAGTTTAGGTTGCTTTATTAGTGATTAGCGACTGGTGATCAGTGATCAGTCGATGCTTGCCTGATAACTAATCACCGATAACTGATCACTCCTCTTTAAGCGGCACTACCAACACGGGTACCTTAGAGTGCCTTACCACATGCTCAGCTACACTTCCCATAAGTAACCGATCGAGGCCCGTGCGGCTGTGCGTACCTATTACAATCAGGTCTGCACCGAATTCAATGCTGCATTTTAATATGCCGTCGGCAGTTAAGCCATATTCGGTAAAGTTGGTGATCTTCAGCGCATCTGCATAATTTTGCACTATACGCTTTATGTTAGTTTCGGATGCTTCAGTTTGAATCCTTACTATCTCTGCTTCATCAACCATAGAAATATCCGTAGGTATCCCGGTTATCGAATTGCCCCCGGATGATGGCAAAACTATAGGTTCAACGATATTTACCAGGCCCACTTCAGCTTTATAAAACCGGGCCATATCAAACCCGAATTCGGCTGCGTGATCGGCCTGCCTGCTATCATCAACTGCGATTAGGATCTTTTCTATTGCCATGATAAATACCTAACTATAAATATGATGCTTTTGTTTCTGTATTTATCAGCTTTATTACCTTTGCCTCATAAACCGTTTCTATGAGTGTTAAACCCGAAATCGAATCACGCCTGGCATTGCTGCAGGAAAAATATGAAGCCATGGGCCAGGATATGGTATCCTACCTCGATGGCCTGCTGCATGCCGACTTTTTAACTTATTGGGACTATATTCACCTGGATACCTTGCTGAGCCTGCAAAGCCCGAAAACGCCATTCCCTGATGAAGAGATATTCATCATGTATCACCAGATCACGGAACTGTATTTTAAGCTGGTACTGCACGAGTGTAAACAGATCACCGAAAAAGAAACACTAACCACCGATTTTTTTACGACACGGGTAAAACGCATTAACCGGTATCTTGAGGCGCTTATCCAATCGTTCGAGATCATGGTGGATGGGATGGAAAAAGAGCAGTTCCTGCAATTCAGGATGTCGTTGCTTCCGGCCAGCGGCTTTCAAAGCGGGCAATACCGGCTGATCGAGATCTATTCCACCGATTTTATCAACCTCGTAGCCAGGGATAAGCGCGAGGAATTGCGCAGTGCCCCTATCGAGGACCAGTTTGAATACCTGTACTGGAAGTTCGGTGCAACAGAACTATCAACCGGTAAAAAAACATTAACGCTTAAACAGTTCGAGAAAAAGTATTCAAAACAGTTCATTGAGTTGGGTAGAGCAAACACCAATAAAAACTTTAATGCCCTGCTGCAGCAACTACAGTACAACCAGCAATCAACTACAATATTAGAGAATGAACTGCGTCAATTAGACGTAAATGTAAATGTGAACTGGCCCCTGTCCCATTATAAATCAGCTGTGCGCTACCTTAACCGCGAGCCGGATGAGATAAAAGCCACCGGCGGAACTAACTGGCAAAAATACCTGCCCCCCCGTTTTCAAAAGCGCATATTTTATCCTTCGCTATGGACGGTTGAGCAGGAGGAAAACTGGGGCAAGGCCTGGGTGGATGATGTGCTTGGACTTTGAGTTTGCAGTTATCAGTTTGCAGTAGGCATTAGTATGGATATAATATGAAAGATAAAAGTTTAAAGGATCTAACAAAACAGGAAATTGGCTATCTTTTTCCGGTAGAGATTAGTCCTTATAATAATGATTGGCCCCAATTATATGAGATGGAAAAAAAGCTAATCGCAGACACTTTAGAAGAAGGGATGACATCGCGTATAGAACATTTTGGCAGTACCTCTGTACCGGGGCTTTCCTCTAAAGACACAATAGATATTTTGATGGAGGTTGAGTTCGAAGAAGACAAAAATCAAAGGCTTATTGAATTCATGAAAAGACTATCCTATGATTTCAATTGGCAAAATGAAGGCAATCATTCGCATATGATATTTCTAAAAGGCTATGACCTATCTGGGCAAAAGCAACAGACATTCCACATTCATGCGGGTCCTAAAGACCATCCGATATGGGACAGACTATATTTTAGAGATTACCTGATCAAACATCCCGAAATTGCAATGGAGTATGAAACATTAAAGAAAAAACTTGCTGAAAAGTATAAACATGACAGAGTTGCATATCGGGTTGCAAAAACAGAATTCGTAAAAGAAATAACAGACAAAGCAAAAAATTACTTTTAAAGTTCTCTTTGATAGTTTATAGTCAGTAAATAGTCATTATCAACCATTTTTCTATGATCTATGAACCATCAACTATGAACTATCAGCCAAATTTCCTAAATTGCCATTTTCCGAATTTATTAAACCAAGGATATGACTGAGACGCTGGACATCAAGATCACCAAAACTACCAATTCCCGTTTGGCGCAAACGGATTTTAGCAACCTGCCATTTGGCAAAATATTTTCAGACCACATGTTGGTGGCCGATTATGCAGATGGTGAATGGAAAAACTTTGAAATAGTCCCTTATGGAGAGATTGGGCTAAGCCCGGCTATATCGGCCCTGCATTACGGACAAGCTTTTTTTGAAGGAATGAAAGCCTACAAACATGCTGATGGGAAGGTCTCTATCTTCCGTCCTGATAAAAATGCTGAGCGTTTTAACAAATCAGCAGAGCGTCTTTGCATGCCCGAATTACCAGAAGATATTTTTGTACAAAGCATAGCTGCATTGGTTGACCTTGACCGCGATTGGATTCCGGCACAAGCCAATCATTCGTTATATATCAGGCCATTTATGTTTGCCACCGATCCGTTTTTGGGTGTGGCACCATCGTCAACCTACAAATTTATGGTGTTGACTTGCCCTGTAGGCCCTTATTTTTCAAAAACCTTGAGGGTGAAGATAGAAACCTATTACACCCGCGCAGCTGAAGGTGGAATGGGCTTTGCAAAATCGGCCGGAAACTA
>DATHLW010000562.1:0-4429 GCA_035487675.1 Mucilaginibacter sp.
AGATAATGGCATAAAACATGCTATATCGAGCCGCATAGAGCATCATGCTGTGATCCATACATTGGAGGAAATGCAAAAGGCAGGTACTATCAAATTAAGTTTTGTTGACACTGATAATAAAGGGAGTATTGATTATGATCACCTGGAAGAATTATTAAAAGGTAACGAACGCAGCTTCGTATCCCTTATGCACGCCAATAATGAATTGGGTACTTTGAGTGATATGGAACGTATAGGTGATCTGTGTGAACATTATAATGCGATCTATCACGCCGATACGGTGCAGGCGATGGGGCATTACAGGCATGACCTAAGCAAACTAAAGGCTCACTTCGTGGTTTGCGCTGCACATAAATTACATGGACCGAAGGGGATAGGCTTTTTATACGTGAACCATCGTGTTAAAATAAAGCCCTTTATTTATGGTGGTGCACAGGAACGCAACATGCGCGGTGGTACCGAAAATATTTATGGTATAGTGGGTTTAGCTAAGGCATTAGAAATGGCTTATGCTGATATGGAGCAACATCAAAATCATATACAGTCGCTTAAAACCTATATGATTAGCCAGCTAAAAGCAAACATACCGGGTATAGAATTTAATGGAGAAATAGATCCTGATAAGAGTTTGTACACCGTGTTAAATGCATCATTCCCTTGCAGCGATATGGCTGATATGATGTTGTTTAACCTGGATATCGCGGGAATTTCCGCATCAGGGGGTAGCGCATGCAGCTCGGGTAGTGATATCGGTTCGCATGTATTAACTGCCATTGGAGGTGACCCTGCTCGCCCGTCGGTTCGTTTTTCCTTTTCAAAATATAATACGAAGGAAGAGGTAGATTATACTATATCTAAAGTGAAAGAGCTTTGCATGGCTCATGCTTAATAGGTAAGCTTATATTTTTTAAAAAAAATAAAAAACAACAGAATAGCTCATCGGTTTATCCAAATACGGAATAAATTGGCACATTAAATTAATTGAAAAAATATCAAGGGAAAACCAAATAAAATCGTACCTTGGTATACATAGCAAATATTTTCGGAGTTATGTCCGGAATTATTGCAAATAAGTTGGGTAGCCAAATATCTGACGGGCGTTGAAAAAGCGCAACAAAAAGAAAAAAGGCTTTGGTTACGACCAGAGCCTTTTTCTTTTGAATGATGTTGTATATGGATTAGTTAGCCATCATTTTTAAAAATGTTGCCAGTTTCTCTTTCATTTCCCTGCGGTCAACTATAAAATCCAGGAAGCCGTGCTCCTGAACAAACTCTGCAGTTTGAAAACCTTTTGGAAGGTCTTTTTTAATAGTTTCCTTAATTACACGCGGCCCGGCAAAACCTATAAGCGAACCTGGTTCAGCAATGTTAATATCACCCAGCATAGCGTAGGATGCAGTTACTCCGCCAGTGGTAGGATCGGTAAGCAATGAAATGTATGGTATTTTGGCCTGTGCCAGTAAAGCCAGCTTAGCCGAAGTTTTGGCCATCTGCATCAATGAGAAGGCAGCTTCCATCATACGGGCACCACCTGATTTGGATATCATCAGGAATGGAACTTTATGTTCAATGCAATAATCTATTGATCGGGCAATTTTTTCACCCACAACCGATCCCATCGAACCTCCGATGAAGTTAAAATCCATGCAAGCGATCACAATATCCTGTCCATCTATTTTGCCTGCGCCTGCACGTATGGCATCTTTAAGGCCGGTTTTGCTGATGGTTTCAGCAAGCCTGTCAACATATTTTTTGGTATCCTCAAAATGCAGCGGGTCACCGGATATTAAATTAGGATATAGTTCGGTAAACTCGTTATTATCGAATAAAATAGAAAAGTATTCTTTTGAACCGATACGAATATGATAGCCGCAGTAATGGCAAACGTATTGGTTTTCAACTTGTTCGCTGTAATGCAGTGGTTTTTTACAATTCGGGCATTTATTCCATATGCCGTCCGGGGCTTCCTTCTTTTCCTCGGTAGTCGTAATTATCCCTTTTGATTCTCGTTTAAACCAGGTCATTTCGTTAGTTGTCTCCAATTTCAGTGCAAAGAAACGAAAAATATTATAGAAGTAGCTAAGCATTAAAGTTTGCTACTCACGCAAATGTTTTAAATAACTAAAGCTATTGCAAAAATGTTAAAATGCAGGCTCTTGTGAATTTATATTTTGAAGAAATTAAAATCATATGACCGTTAAATGAAAAAATCGAAAATCGACTTAAAGCCTATTAAATATTAGATACTTAATTACTTAAATCAGGAAATTTTATAACTTCGAGCCCCAAATAAACACTAATGGATTTAAAAAATTATAAAGGTGTTCTGCACGGCGACCAGGTGCAGGAACTGTTCGAAATCGCTAAAAAACATCAGTTTGCGTTGCCTGCTGTTAACGTGACAGGCACCAATACTATCAACGCCGTAATGGAAACTGCTAAGGCGGTTAATTCGCCGGTAATTATACAGGTATCACACGGTGGTGCACAGTTTTATGCAGGTAAATCAATGGATAACGCTCAACTGCAGGCTACTATTTTAGGAGCTGTTTCTGCTGCAAGGCACGTTCATCTTTTGGCTGAACATTATGGTGTCGCGGTAATTATGCATACTGATCATTGCGCAAAAAAATTATTACCCTGGATAGACGGATTGCTTGATTATGGGGAGAAATTCTTCGCTGAAACAGGCAAACCTTTGTTTTCATCACACATGCTTGACCTTTCTGAAGAGCCTATTCATGAAAATATAGAGATATCCTCAAAATACCTCGCCCGTATGGCTAAAATGGGTATGACACTGGAAATTGAATTAGGTGTAACTGGTGGTGAAGAAGATGGCGTAGATAACAGCGGAGTTGAAAGCCACCACTTATATTCCCAACCGGAAGACGTTGCTTATGCTTATGAGGAACTTTCTAAAGTGAGTCACCGCTTTACCGTTGCTGCTGCTTTTGGTAACGTACACGGTGTTTATAAACCGGGGAACGTGAAATTGCAGCCTATTATACTGCATAACTCCCAGGAGTACATAAAGAAGCATTATAACCTGGCTGCTGAAAAGCCGGTGGATTTCGTATTCCACGGCGGATCAGGTTCAACCCAGGAGGAAATCCGCGAAGCCATTTCTTATGGAGCCATCAAAATGAATATCGATACCGATATGCAATGGGCTTTTTGGGAAGGCATTAAAGATTATTACAAATCAAAAGAAGGTTACCTGCAATCACAGATCGGCAACCCGGAAGGTGAGGATTCACCAAACAAAAAATATTATGATCCGCGTGTATGGCTGCGTAAAGCTGAAGAAAACTTTGTTAAGCGCCTTACTCATGCATTCGACGACCTGAATTGTATTGATGTGAACAGCAAATTATAATATTATATAATTTTCCATGTAAACGCCCCGATAATGTTGGGGCGTTTGCTATTTTAACTAATTTCGATTCAAAATTTAGGAATTCTATGTCAAAAAGAATAGAAGTAAAAAAAGTAACTGATCCTACTGAGCTTGAAAAAGTATTTGCTATACGCCGTGAGGTTTTTGTAGGTGAACAAAAGTGCCCGCCCGAACTGGAGTGGGAACACGAAGAAGAATCTAACCATTTTTTAGCAATGGTAGATAATGAACCTGCAGGTGCATCGCGCTGGCGCAAAACAGATAAAGGTTATAAGCTGGAACGTTTTGCTGTATTGAAAAAATTCAGGGGACATGGGTTAGGGCAGGCGCTGGTGCAGGCTGTATTGGATGATCTGCCAAAAGATGCTAATTATGTTTACATGCATGCGCAAATACAGGCGGTCACTTTATATGAAAGGTTTGGTTTTGTGAAAACTGGTCCGCAGTTTGAAGAGGCTGGTATTCAGCATTTCAAAATGGAGAAAGGGGGCTAACTAAATACTTTTACTGAATAATCCATCGCTTCCTGTAGTTTATCCAAATTAAGCCCAAGGTCAACCTTTTGTTTCTGAAGATAAGCAACCACGTTCTCTGTAGCTATATTGCCTGTAAGCTCGTCTTTGGCCATCGGGCAGCCACCGTAACCTTTTAATGCTGTATCGAAACGTTTGCAGCCGCTTTTAAAAGCTGCTTCTATTTTGTGACGCCAGGTATCTGGCGTTGAGTGCAGATGAACGCCCCAGATGGTTTCTTTAAAATTGCCTGATAAAGAAGAAAACAGGCTTTCTATTTGCTCAGGTGCAGCAATACCAATGGTATCAGCTAATGAGATATATTCTACTCCTTCATCAACCAGCTTTTTTGCCCAATGCAATACAACATCATTGTGCCATTCATCGCCATAGGGATTTCCAAATCCCATCGACAGGTAAACCAATAGTTTTTTCCCCTTGGTGTCAGTCAGCCATTTTATACGTTTTACTATCTCAAAGGCTTCGGCTATGCTGGTATTGGCATTACGTTGCTGAA
>DATHLW010000563.1:0-3352 GCA_035487675.1 Mucilaginibacter sp.
TACCAATATTCCATATTATATTTGATTATAAGTTAAATTAACACCAGTTATCAACATTTGTTATATTGTTTATTGTGAGGTATTTATGAGTCCATAAATGCCATTTTTTACCCCAATTAATTCACACTAAAGATGGACGAATTAGAAAATTATCTTATCAGAAATAACTGGCTGCGTAACCAGGGAAATTCTTATTGGCTCACCTTAGGAAATTACTATTTTATTGAGGTGGTGCTGTATAAGGATAAGTTCACAGCTGTGAGGAATATCTATGATCCGCATTATACCAGGATATCCAACAGCGAGGAATGGCAACCCTCAATGATGCACAAAGCGCTGGTAAGATTTATCGAAAATTACAACAAGCTGTACGCTGAAGGTACCCAGAGAAAGAAATTAGCTTGAGCAGAAAGCGAAAAGGTGAAAGGCTAAAGCTTCAATGGCAAAGGTGAATACCTCTGCGCCTTTGTTGGTGTTGTCAGGAGACTATATACGTGTTAGACCAACAACACTAATCCTATTTTATTTTTTTTTAAGTTAATAATAAACATTAGCTTTACTTTATGCCTCGTGACGAGTTTGAAGTGCAATTAGATAAGCTTTTGAAGTATGCCCGTGCTTGGGAACTGGCTATTGATAAACTCATACTCAATCAACAAATAAGGCGTGCTAAACTAATTGCAGACATTACAATTATTCAGGTTAATTAAACTTACTTTTTAGGCAAAACCACTTATTATATCATGAGCCACGATAAGGCCTTTGCGCACGCTGGTTGGTGACAACATCAACAAGGGCCTAGCTGGGAAAAGCGTGAAACATAATACATAAACATCTAAACAAAACCCCCTCCCCAATTGCTTAACTGGTATCTATCTGCCAGTAAATGAAAAAGTTAATTTTAATTGTTGCTCTCTCGGTATCTGCGGCGTATGCATTCTGTCAAACCAAAAAACCTGCACCCGACAGTGCAAAGGCATCTGCCGTAAGCTCCTCCACTGCATTCAAAATGCGGTTCGACCAGGTATTTAAACGCAATACGGATGGTTCGTTTTCGCCCATCATGCCCATCCAGATTAATGGTGAGGCTGTTGGCACCGGCGTACAGATCACATCTGCTGTTTCTTACGGCGGGGTGGATGTCCCGTCATTCGAGGGGCATTACCTGTTGGTTGACACTATAAAACGCATGTATATTATCAGGAAATTCTTGAAATAGGGTTTCTTGCATAGTTACGGACGGACAAAGTTGGGAGAGCTGGAACGCAATGACGCTCGAAGAAATTCAGGCATTCTCCTGCACCGTCTTCACCAACTTGCGTATATCAAACCCGCGGCCTGCGGCTACCAGTACCAGGTGATTATAGGTCATGCTATCCATTACAGGTTTACGGTTCAGTATCCATAAATATTTGCGGTTGGGATGGCCCACTACGGCGTAGCTATAATCGGGTGCCAGGGCAATTATCCAGTATTTGCCGCTAAACGGCCATTGAAATTGTACATCCAGCTTGGCATTGCTCTTGTTATCATTTATTGATGCTACGCCCTCGGTAATTTTAGGCAGGCCATCTTTTATACAGCTGTTTACAACACCTACCTTGCCATCATCGCGCAAACTGTACTCAGCAGTAACGTGGGTGCATCCTTTTTCAAAACTTTGCGGAAATTTGGCTATCTCGTACCATGTACCCAGGTATTTCTCCAGGTCGACATGGCCCACGGTTTTCAGGGGTTTATTTCTTGTGGCGATGGCCAGTGCAGCAATGCCTATACCGGCCAGTGCGGTACCGGCTATGATCTCTTTTCTCATGACTCAGTAACAAGTTGTGTATCCAAAAGTTCGCTATTTGCTGCCTTATGTGCAAGTAAAATTATAAATCGCTGATAATTATTTCGTTTAAGTTTAAAAATGTTGGTTTGTGGAAAATTATTTGAAATATATTAAACAATAGGATAATGCTGGGGTTGATTGATTAAATAACAAAACTTAGAAAAAATGGAAAACACTTCAAAAACGATCGAGATATTAGGCGACCTGATACTGATCAATAACGACCGTATAGAGGGTTATGAACGTGCGCTAAAAGAGGTAGAGCAAAATCCCGATGATGCCGACCTGATCCCTATGTTTTTACGATTTATAGATGACAGCCGCCGCTACAAGGTGGAATTGGGTACAGAGATAGCAGCCCTTGGCAGCGAGGTCAACACGGGCAGTACTGTTCCCGGCAGGTTGCATCGTGCATGGATGTCGGTAAAAGAAGCATTTACCGGGCACGACCGTCACAGCATTTTAGAAGAATGTGAATTTGGTGAAGATGCCATAAAAAAAGCATACCGTGAAGCACTGAACGAGGAGATACTGGCCGCATACATCCGCGAAACGCTGACAGAGCAACAGGAAGAATTGATGGAGGCCCACGATGAAATAAAAGAGCTTCGTGACAGCGTTCACAAATAATAAAAGGAAACACAACAAACAACAATCGGGAGCCGCTTCAACTTACACTGAGGCGGCTTTTTTGTGGATGATTTTTAGATAAAATGCAGAAAAACAGGCCTGTTACCTGTAACCAAACTGAGCGGTTTACGTATAAGTGCGCAGAAAACAGCCCGGCCCAGTATGAAAAAGATCATTATTATACTGTTTTTCGCATGCCTGAGTGCTGCGTTAATCACTTCGTGCTCTAAAGATCCTCTTGCTCCTGTTCCTATTCAAAACATAGGCGACAATGCTGGTCAGCCCGCAAAGAATATTGCAAGCCCTGTTACTCCACCAGAGCCCGTTTTGGGCCATATCATCAATACTGTTGCAACATTAACCGGCAAATGGCAATTGGTAAGGGACTCTGTGAGCTCATCCAATAGTGGCGGAACCCAACCGGGTGCAAGCTACACCGGTACCACTGCTGATTCCTACGAATTTACAGCCGATGGAAAATTGTACATCCAGGAAAAGGGTTTGGCCGACACCGCGAACTATACCATCAATACCGACCAGAGCATCACGGTAAACTACCTGGTTTACAACGGTGCGCCTGTAGTGTATGGTAGCCATGTTACCAACTTTACCCAGGTAGGCTTAACTGGCAACCATGTAACCCTGGTGACCTCTATGGCTGGCACCATGAGCGTTAATACACGGTATGTTGAGTTGAAAAGATAGCCTTCCACTTAGTTACGGACGGACAAAACGCATCGCTTGCACAGTCGACTCACCCGGTCATCGTTTCACTCGACCACCCTCTCTACTGCGTAAAGAGGGTTTGATAACAGAATAGTTTTTCCCCCTCTTTACGGCTTGCCGTAGAGAGGGTCGACCAGCGCAGCGTAGTCGGGGTGAGTAGAA